>JANPCY010000403.1:0-4561 GCA_031431175.1 Steroidobacteraceae bacterium
GGCGCAACCTGAAGATCGTGATCCTGGCGCTCGTCGGCCTGACCATGGGCCAGGCGGTGGTTTGGTACACGGGCCAGTTCTATGCGCTGTTCTTCCTGACCGGCGCATTGAAGGTCGACAACGCGACGGCCAACATCCTGATCGCCGCATCGCTGCTGATCGGCACGCCGTTCTTCATCGTCTTTGGCAGGCTCTCGGACCGCATCGGCCGCAAGCGCATCATGGTCACCGGCTGCCTGCTGGCGGCATTGACCTTCATCCCGATCTTCAAGGGGCTGACGTCGTCGGTAAATCCGGCGCTCGCCGAGTTCGAGGAACGCGCCGCGATCACGGTCGCCGCGCAAGACTGCCACGTCCACATTTTCTCGAAGCCCAAGACCGCCTGTGACCAGGCCCGCGACTTTCTGACCAAGGCGGGTGTCAGCCATGTGCGTGAGCCCTACGACGGCAGCCATGACGTCGTCACGACCGTGGCTGGCGAACGACTGCTCGGTTTCGACGACGCCGCCTACCGCGCGGCGCTCGCTGCAAACGGTTACCCGGCTGCCGCCGACCCGCATCGCGTCGACCTGCCGGTCACCGTGCTGCTGCTGACGCTCCTGATGATCTACGTGACGATGGTCTACGGACCGATCGCTGCATTTCTCGTGGAGCTGTTCCCGTCACGTATCCGCTATTCGTCGATGAGCCTGCCCTATCACATCGGCAATGGCTGGTTTGGCGGGTTCCTGCCCTTCCTGGCCGCGGCACTGGTGGTCAAGAGCGGCAACATCTACTACGGGCTCTGGTATCCCATCGTGATCGCCGCGATGACGGGCATCATCGGACTGCTGTTCCTGCATGAGACCAAGGACGCCGACATCCGCTCACAGGAAGCCTAGGGCGGGCGGCGCACCGAGGCCGGCACCTCACCGGCAACCCCCAGCGCGCGCTGCATCAGCAGCCGCTTGATCGGACCGGAGGATTCGACAAGGTCCAAGCCAGCGCGGCGCAGTCGGGACTGCATCGCGCCGCCGCCATAGAACAGGCGCTTGATGCCGTCCAGGAGTGCGATCGCCGGCAGCGCTTCCGCCTTGCGCCAACGCTCGTAGCGCCTGAGCACGGCCAGCTCGCCCGGATCGTCACCCGCCTCGAGCGCGGTGCCGACGACATCGACGAGCGCCGCCACGTCCATGAAGGCCAGGTTGATGCCCTGCCCCGCCAGCGGGTGGACCGTGTGAGCCGCGTCGCCGATCAGCGCGATCCTTGCTGCGGCGTAGCGCTCTGCATGCAGCAGTCTGAGCGGAAATGATGCCCTCGCTGTGGTCGCTTCCAGCCGGCCCAGGACGCCCGCCGATGCGGACGTGACGCGTCCGGCAAACTCTTCTTCGCTGCACTGCACGAGTTCTTCCGCAAGCGCAGGCGTCGTCGACCAGACGAGCGAAACACGCCCGTCAGCGAGCGGCAGTAATGCCAGTGGGCCCGTGTCCAGGAAGCGTTGCCAGGCCGTGTCGCGATGTGCACGCTCGCAGGACAGATGGGTCACGACCGCGCGCTGCTGATAGTTCCAGCCACGAATCGTGATGCCCGCCTGGGATCGCACCGCTGAGTCGCTGCCATCGGCGCCGATGACGAGCGCCGCGCCGTATTCGCGGCCGTCGGTCGTCGCGAAGCGAATGGCGTCATCGCCTGACGTGAGCGACGCGAACCCCGTGCGCAGCAGCACGACGCCTGCCGCCATCGCGCGCTCCAGCAACGCCGCCTGGACCGCGCGGTTCTCGACGATGTGACCGAGATCCGGCTCACCCAGTTCGGCCGCGTCGAAGTGCAATGCACCCGACCCGTCCGGTGTCGCGCGCTCCTCCCAGACCACCATGCGCTGGTAGGCCGCTGCGCCGCGTGCGGCCACCGCGGGCCAGGCTCCGGTCAGCTCGAGCAGCCGCTGCGACGCCCGCGACAGCGCCGAAACCCGCAGGTCGAGCGCCGCGCCCGTCGCGGGCGCCGTCACCGGCTTGGGTTCGAGCAGCGCGATGCGAAGCGCTGCAGTCTGCGGATTCGCGGCGAATAGCGCCGCCGCGCCCGCACCCGCCATGGCACCACCGATGATCACCAGGTCGAAATCGCGTTTCATGTCCGCGCCACCAGTGGCAGCCCGCGCACGAGGCGCGGCAGGCGACCAGCAAGTCCCATGGTCTGGCGTGCGAATTCGCGCTTGACCGGACCCAGCAGGTCGAACAGCAACAGACCCGTGGCGCGCGCCGCACGCACGGGCGCGAATTGATTACCGAAACCGCGCACCAGGGAGTCGGTGAAGCGGATCACGGCCTGCCGATCCGGTTGCCGCCAGCGGGTGTAGCGCTCAAGCACCTGCCCTGAACCGGGATCCACCGCGGGTCCGTGCTCGGCAATCGCGTCAGCCAGCACCTCGGCGAGCGTCGCGACGTCACGCAGGCCCAGGTTGAATCCCTGGCCTGCGACTGGGTGCAGGCCCTGCGCCGCATTGCCAATTACCACTGCGCGGGGAGCGGACTGCCGCACGGAGCGCGTCAATGCGAGTGGATAGGACTGGCGGCGACCCACGCGCGTGAAGCGGCCCAGGCGCAAGCCGAAAGCCTGTTGCAGCTCGTCGATGAATGCCGCATCGGGGAGCGCCAGCGCGCGGGCCGCGGCCTCCGGCGCAAGCGTCCAGACGACTGCGGATCGCCCCTCGGCGATCGGCAGCATCGCGATGAGTCCGCCGGGAGTGAATCGTTCGTAGGCCGTGTAATCGTGGAAGCGCTCGGTATCGAGGTGCGCGATGAGCGCATGCTGGCCGTACTCCGACACGGTCGCGTCGATGCCGATGGCGCTGCGCACCTGCGACTGTGCGCCATCCGCCGCAACGACCAGGCGTGCCGCGATTTCCTGCCCCTGGTCGGTCACGATGCAGAGCGCATCCTCGCCAGTCAGGAGCTCGCGCACTGCTGCGTGGCACAGGGTGAGGCGCGGAATGGCGGCGCAGCGCTCGCGCAGCGCCCGACCCAGCAGCCGGTTCTCGATCGTGTAGCCGAGTGCGGCGACCCCCTGCTCCTCTGCGGACAGGCGCGCGAATCCGAACGTACCGCGCTCCGACACATGGATCCTGCGGATCGGCGTGGCGTGCGCTGCGACCGCCTGCCAGGCGCCGACGCCCTCGAGCACGCGCCGGCTGCCGCCGGACAACGCGGTCGTGCGCGCATCGAAGCTGGGCTGATTGCCGGCATCGGGGGCGACCGGCTCGATGACGACGACATCGAGTGGCAGATCCGCAAGCGCGGCGGCCAGCGACAGGCCGACCATGCCACCGCCGGCGATGGCGACGTCGCAACGCGTCAATGCTGATTCGCTCACGATTCCCCGCGCGCCTGCTGGCTCAGGCCGCCGCCATCAGGCGCTCGATCTCATCCGGGTCGGTCGGCATCGCCGCGGTCAGCACTTCGGGATCGCCATGCGTCACGACGACATCGTCCTCGATACGCACGCCAATGCCCCACCACTCGCGTGGCACGCCTTTCGAGCCCGGGGCGATGTAAATGCCGGGCTCGACGGTCGTGACCATGCCCGGCTCGAGCAGACGCCACTGCTCGCCGACCTTGTATTCGCCGACATCATGTACGTCCATGCCAAGCCAGTGCCCGGTCCGATGCATGAAAAATTTTCGGTATGCACCATCCTTGATGAGCTTGGCGACGGGCCCATGCAGCAGACCGATCCGGACCAGCCCGCGGGTGATTGCGCGCACCGCAGCGTCATGCGGATCATTCCAGTGACAGCCCGGCCGGACTTTTGCAATCGCGGCCTTTTGTGCTTCCAGCACGACTTCGTAGACATCGCGCTGCCTGGCCCTGTAGCGGCCGCCGACCGGCAATGTCCGGGTGACGTCCGAGGCGTAGTACTGGTATTCACAACCCGCGTCGATCAGCAACAACTCGCCATCCTTCATCTGCCGGTCATTGTCGCGGTAATGCAGCACGCAGGAGTTCGGGCCGCTGCCGACGATCGGGTGGTAGGAGATGTCGGCGCGGTTGCGATGGAACTCGTGCAGGATCTCCGCCATCACCTCGTATTCCATGCGCCCGGGCGCGGTCGCCATTAGCGCACGTCGGTGGGCTGCACAGGCGATGCGCGCGGCGCGGCGCAATGCGGCCAGTTCGTCGCGGCTCTTGAACAGGCGCAGCTCGTGGAGCGGGTGATCGAGTGCGACGAACTCCTGCGGCGTGTGCAATCCCTGCTTGGCCTGGGCGCGCAGGCGATTGACCCAGCCGATCACGCGCTGGTCGAATTCCGGATGCGTGCCCATCGTGTAGAAGACCCGCGAGCAGCGCTCCAGCAGGCCCGGCAGGATCTCGTCGATGTCCTGGATCGGGAACGCGTCGTCGGCATCGTGGCTCTTGACCACACCCTCCGGTCCGGCGCGCACGCCGTCCCAGACTTCACGCTCGGGATCGCGCTCGCGCACGAACAGCACGTACTCGCCCTGCGGGCGGCCCGGCAGCAGGACCGCAACGGCCTCGGGTTCCTCGAATGAGGTCAGGTAATAGAAATCGCTGTCCGGACGGTACTG
>JANPCY010000404.1:0-4297 GCA_031431175.1 Steroidobacteraceae bacterium
CCACGCGCAGGTGCGGCACGGCCTGGGCGCCGTCCAGCAGCGTCGTGATGCCGCGCTCGCGGGCCGCATCCAGGAACGCGCGCACCGGCAGCACCGTGCCGAGCGCGTTTGACACGTGCGCGAGGGCGACGATCTGCGTGCGCGGGCCGAGCATGCCGAGGTATGCGTCGAAATCGACGACGCCGCGCCGGTCGATCGGTACGACCCGCAGTACGGCCCCGGTCTGGCCGCACAGGAGCTGCCACGGGACGATGTTTGAATGGTGCTCCAGCCATGACACGACGATCTCGTCGCCAGGTTCAAGCCGCGGCCGCCCATGGGCCTGCGCAACCAGGTTGATGGCCTCGGTGGTGCCGCGCACGAAGATGATCTCGGCGGCCGACGCGGCGTTGACGAATCGCCTGACGCGCTCGCGCGCACCCTCATACAGGGCGGTTGCCTCCTGCGACAGCGTGTGGACGCCGCAGTGGACATTCGCGTGGTGCGCCCGCGCATATCCGGCCATCGCCTCGATGACCGCGGCCGGCTGCTGGGCCGAAGCCGCATTGTCGAGATAGGCGAGCGGGCGGCCGTTGACGCGCCGCGCCAGGACCGGGAAGTCCTCGCGCACGCGCGCGACGTCGAGCGACACCCCGTCGAGGATCAGGCGCTCGCCGGCGCGCACGCGCAGGTCGCGTACGCTCAGAATCGTCATCCGACCGCGCCTTCCAGGCTGACGGCCAGCAGGTTCTGCGCCTCGACCGCGAACTCCATCGGCAGTTCCTTGAAGACCTGCTTGCAGAAACCGTTGACGATCATGTTGACGGCATCCTCGGCCGCGATGCCGCGCTGCAGGCAGTAGAACAGCTGGTCGTCCGAGATCTTCGAGGTGGTCGCCTCATGCTCGAGGACCGCGGTCGGGTTCCTGACCTCGATATACGGGAACGTGTGCGCCCCGCAGGTGTCGCTCATCAGCAGCGAGTCGCACTGCGTGTAATTGCGCGCGCCGTCGGCACCTGGCAGTACCTTCACGAGACCGCGGTAGGCGTTTTGCCCGTGCCCAGCGGAAATGCCCTTGGAAATGATCGTCGAGCGCGTGTTGCGCCCCATGTGGATCATCTTGGTGCCGGTATCGGCTTGCTGGTAGTGATTGGCGAGCGCGACCGAGTAGAACTCGCCGACCGAATTGTCGCCGCGCAGAATGCAGCTCGGGTACTTCCAGGTGATCGCCGAACCGGTTTCGACCTGGGTCCAGGAGATCTTCGAGTTGCGGCCACGGCAGTCGCCGCGCTTGGTCACGAAATTGTAGATGCCGCCGACGCCGTTCTCGTCGCCGGGATACCAGTTCTGCACCGTTGAATACTTGATCTGGGCGTCGTCGAGCGCGATCAGCTCGACGACCGCGGCGTGCAGCTGGTTCTCGTCGCGCATCGGCGCTGTGCAGCCCTCGAGGTAACTGACATGGGAGCCTTCGTCTGCGATGATCAACGTGCGCTCGAACTGACCGGTCTTCGCCGCATTGATCCGGAAGTAAGTCGACAGCTCCATCGGGCAACGCACGCCCTTCGGGACGTAGACGAAGGAGCCGTCCGTGAAGACCGCCGAATTGAGAGTCGCGTAGAAATTGTCGGTGATCGGCACCACCGTTCCGAGGTAGCGCTCGATCAGTTCGGGGTGGTTCTGGACCGCCTCCGAAAATGAGCCGAACACGACGCCGGCTTCGGCCAGGCGTGCCTTGAACGTGGTTGCCACGGAGACGCTATCGAAGACCGCGTCGACCGCGACGCCGGCGAGCCTGGCGCGTTCATGCAGCGGTATGCCGAGCTTGTCGTAGGTCTCGAGCAGTTTCGGATCGACCTCGTCCAGCGACTGCGGGCCGTCGGATCGCTGCTTCGGCGCCGAGTAGTAGGAAATCGCCTGGAAGTCGATCGGCGGGTAGTGGACGTGGGCCCAGGCGGGCGCAGTCATCTTGAGCCAGCGGCGGTAGGCTTTCAGGCGCCAGTCCAGCATGAATGCGGGCTCGCCTTTCTTCGCCGAAATCAGCCGGATGACATCCTCGCTGAGACCGGGAGGAACGGTGTCGCTCGCGATGTCGGTGACGAAGCCGTACTTGTACTCCCGGCTGGTGAGCTCGCGGATCTCGACATTGGCAGTGGTCATCGGTCCCTCCTACTTCTGGCAGCCCGCGGCCTGCGACACGACCGAGCGGAGCGGCCGCAGTGTCGCCTTGCCATGGACGGGGTCGCGCGCGATCTCGTAGCGCGGCACGGACGAATCGATCTCAAGCGACCAGGCTTCGATGCCGCCCGTCATCGAATGGACATTGATGAAGCCGTGCCCCGCGAAGTACGAAGCGGCGTCGAGGCTCCGCTGCCCCATGTGGCAGTAGAAGACGATGGGCGTATCCTTGGGCCCGCGCATCATTTCTCGCGCGAACGCCTCCGTGTTGAGCGTCGCGCCTTGGATTTGGGCTAACTCCCACTCCTCCAGGGTGCGGACGTCGACCAGACGGGGCGGGGTGTCGCTTTGCAGCGCCGCCGCGACGTCCCCGGGGCTCATCTGGATACTCCGATCGGCCTGCTCAGCCTCCTCGATGAAGTTGATGACTTCGTCGAGGTCCTTGATTTTGTGGCTGTGCGCCACCTCCTCGAGGATGTCCCCGGGCTCATACCCGCAGCTGTTACATCCGCCGATGTGGAAGCGTTGAAACAGAGCCCGCTGTGCGCTCGGATAGACTTCAAGAACTTCCTGCATCGTGCTGCGCTTCGTAATCTTGACGGTGGCTGGCATCGTTCTCTCCTCGTTCGGACGGGTTTCGCCCGCCGACTCAATACTTAAGAAAGTACATTCTTTCCTTATAATTTATCAAGTATATTCTTTTGAATCTTTCGAAACGAGAGGAAATTGTCTATGCTCCCAACATGAGTACTAATGCCCCCGGCTTCGCAAGGGAACGCGTCCTCTTTGTCCTCAAGACCAAGGGACCCCAGACCGCGGCACGGATGGCCAAGCGATTGAGTGTCACGGCGATGGCCGTTCGCCAGCATCTCGCCGTCCTGCAAGCAGAGAAGTTGGTCGACTTCACAGAGGAAAGGCGCGAAGTCGGCCGCCCCGCTCGGCTGTGGCAACTTACAGCCAAGGCGTATACCCGGTTTCCCGATCGCCACGAGGACCTTGCCGTCGGGATGCTCCAGGCCGTCCAACGCGCTTTCGGTGACGAAGGCATCGAGCGGCTGACCGAGGAAAGAACGCGGCAGCAGGCCGACAGCTATCGCGCACGGATACCGGGCTCAGATGCCCCGATCGAGGAGCGTGTGGCCACCCTTGCCCGAATCCGGCGCGAGGAAGGTTACATGGCCGAGTGGCGACGTCGGCGCGACGGAACGCTCCAGCTCGTGGAGAACCACTGCGCCATTTCGAAGGCGGCGCGCATCTGCACGAAGCTGTGTGGTGATGAGCTGCAACTATTTCGCTCCGTGCTGGGGGAGGACGTTTCCGTCGAGCGGACCGAGCACATCCTCTCGGGAGACCGGTGCTGCACCTACTGCATCACCGAGCGACTTGGCGAACTGACATCGGGCGGGACCCCTTACACCGCCCGGCAGCACCGGAGCGGTTCCGCTGGTTGATCGAATCGGAGCCTACCCACCGTGCGGGCACGAGAATTATCAGCATACAACGATCGAGTAAGTCCGTTGGATCTTGTGAGGAAGACGTCATGGCATTCATAGCAGAGGACTTCGCCGCGACGACGAACGTCGATGGGAAGACGCCTCAGACGATTGCTCCACGGCTTCGGGAGCACCTTCAAAAGATCGCCGAGCAGCGGGTTCCGATCACCTATCAGGAGCTTGCCAAGCCTCTGGGGCTGACACCCCCGAACACCATTCATCAGGTGACCGAAGCATTGGAGCATCTCATGGCGGAGGATGCGGCGGCCGACCGCCCCTTCATCGCGGCCATCGCCATCAGCAAGGCGCGGGGCGGCCTCCCGGCCCCAGGGTTCTTTGATTGCGCCCGACGGCTCGGACGCTTTGCCGGCGATGAGGCAGGACGCGAAGCCTGGGCCTTCCATGCGGGGGAGTTCAACGCCGCGGTCTCGTTCTGGGCGGCAACGGCAGCCACTGCGAAGAGCGGGTAAAGACGAGATGTGCTGCTGCTCGGCATCGCGAGACGCCGCAAGTTGAACTGAACGTCATGATCGATTGACCACGAGACTCCGGCCCCGCGCCGTGGTTTCTGTTACTGCATCCAGGTCGCGCCGTGAAAGGATGGCATCGGTGGGCGCACGTGCGACTCGCCGAGTGACCCGCAATTC
>JANPCY010000405.1:0-5498 GCA_031431175.1 Steroidobacteraceae bacterium
GCCGTTCACGGCCGCTGGCACTACATACCCGGCGAGTTCGACGACTACATCGCCACTCCAAAGGACAACCTGTACCGTTCACTGCACACGGCCGTGATCGGGCCCGGCGCGGTGCCACTCGAAATCCAGATACGCACGCGCGAAATGCATGAGCACGCAGAACTCGGCGTGGCGGCGCACTGGCGCTACAAGGAAGGGGGCACGCGCGACGCGGCCTATGACCGCAAGATCGAATGGCTGCGCGAGCTGCTCGCGCCGGCAGTGGAAGCCGAAAGCGACACTGATTTCCTGAGCCGGGTGCGGGCTGACCTGTTCGAGGATCGCGTCTATGCGCTGACGCCCAAGGGCGAAGTCATCGACCTCCCCTCGGGCGCGACGCCGCTCGACTTTGCCTATCACGTGCACACGGATCTTGGGCACAGGTGCCGCGGCGCCCGCGTGAATGGCCGCATCGTGCCGCTGGATCATCGTCTCGCCAATGGCGAGGTCGTGGAAATCATCCGTGGCAAGGAAGCGCAACCCAGCCGGGACTGGCTGGTGGAGCAGCAGGGCCACCTCGCCTCGCCACGCAGCCGCGCCAAGGTGCGCGCCTGGTTCAAAAAGCGCGATGTGGGTCAGAACCGCGAAGAAGGCCGCGAAATGCTCGAACGCGAGATTGTGCGCCTCGGCGCGCAGCACTCCCTGATGGCCGAGCTGATCACGGAATTCGGCGTCTCCAATGCGGATGCGCTGTATCTCGCGCTGGGTTCAGGCGACGTGACCCTCGCCCAAGTGACGGGAGCGATCCAGCGGCGGATGCGTGGCCGCGAAGCGCTTCCTCCTGTTGTGCCTGCGGTGCAGGTAAAACCGGCGCGTCGCAATGCGGCGGGAGCCGTGGAGATCGAAGGTGTCGGCGACCTGATGTCCGTCTACGCGCGCTGCTGCAATCCGATTCCGCCGGAGTCCGTGATGGGCTATGTGACGGTCGGACGTGGCGTCACGATCCACCGTTCCGGCTGCAGCAGCCTTGCCCGACTCGCGGCACGCGCGCCGGAACGGCTGCTGCAGGTCGAATGGGGGAAATCGGGCGTCGCACGCTTTCCGGTGGACGTCGTGATCCATGCGATGGATCGGCGTGGACTGGTACGAGATATCAGCACGCTGCTGGCAGACGAGAAAATAAACATCGAGCGCATGACGACGCGCACCGACGCGGCGCAGGGAAGCGCCGACCTGTCGCTACGCCTGTCGGTGCCGGGTCTCCATGAGCTCTCGCGGCTACTCGCGCGACTGGCCGCGCTGCGAGGTGTAATCAGCGCGCGACGGCGCGTCTAAAGGGGACGTATTCTAAAGGGGACGCAACCCTTTACAACCCTTTACCTCGAAGGTAAAGGGTTGCGTCCCCTTTATAGATCAGCGGTTCGGAATGTCGATGGCACGCTTGTCGGCGGCGAGCGCCGCCTCGTGCATCGCTTCGGACAGGGTCGGATGGGCATGGATCGTGCGTTGCAGGTCTTCGCTGCTCGCCGAATACTCCATGGCGAGCACCGCCTCCGCGATCAGCTCGCCGGCCATCGGCCCGATGACATGGATGCCGAGAATTTCATCGCTTGCGGCATCCGCGACGATCTTGCAGAAACCAGTACCTGCCTCCATCGCACGCGCCCTGCCGCTGGCCGCAAACGGGAAATTGCCGGTCTTGTATGGCCGTCCGGCCGCCTTGACCTGCTCTTCGGTCTGACCGACCCAGGCGATTTCGGGCGCCGTGTAGATGACCGAAGGAATCGTCTTGTAATTGACTTCGCCGTAGAGGCCCGCGATGCGGTCCGCGACCGTGACGCCCTCCTCCTTGCCCTTGTGCGCGAGCATTGGGCCGCGTACGCAATCACCCACCGCCCAGACATCCGGCGCATCGGTGCGGCAATGATCGTCGACCTTGATGAAACCGCGCTCATCCAGGGTGACGCCCGTTCCCTCTCCCAATAGTCCCGCCGTAAACGGACGGCGCCCGATCGCAACCACCAGCCGGTCGACGACCAGTGCCTGTGCGCCTATTGGATCCGAATAGCTGACATGCACGCCGTCCGCACGGATTTCGGCGCTGGTGACCTTGGCGCCGAGACGGATGTCGAGACCCTGCTTCTTGAAATGCCGCGCGGCCTCTTTCGCGACCTGACCGTCGGCGATCGGCAGGAACTGTTCGAGTGCCTCGAGGATGACCGTCTCCGCACCGAGCCGGCGCCAGACGCTGCCGAGCTCCAGGCCGATGACGCCGGCACCGATGACGCACAGGCGCTTGGGCACCTCGCTGAACTCCAGCGCGCCCCAGGAATCGACGATTCGCTGGCCGTCGAAGTCGGCACCACGCAGCGGCATCGGCTCCGACCCGGAAGCGAGCACGACATGCCGGGCCTGCAGCGTGCGCTTTGTGCCGTCGTCGCCCGTGACTTCGACCTTGCGGCCCGCGAGCAGACGGCCATGCCCCGTGAATGGCGTGACACTGGCGCCCTTGAAGAGTGCCAGGATTCCCTGCGTGCTCTGGCGGACGATCGCATCCTTGCGCTTCTGCATCGTCGCGACGTCGAAGCCGACGCTCTCGAGTTTCAAGCCATGGGTCGCGAATTCATGCAGTGCACGGTGAAACAGCTCGGAAGACTCCAGCAATGCCTTGGACGGGATGCATCCGGCGTTGAGACAGGTGCCGCCGAAGGCCGGGCTGCCATCGCGATTCTTCCATTCATCGATGCAGGCGACCGTCAGCTTGTTCTGGCCGGCCCGGATCGCCGCCGGGTAGCCCGCCGGGCCGCCGCCAATGACGATGACGTCGAAACTGTCAGCCATGTCCCCTCACCTGTTCAAACCTGGAGCAGCAGCCGCGCCGGATCTTCCAGCACTTCTTTGACGGCGACCAGGAACTGGACCGCCTCGCGGCCGTCGATGATGCGGTGATCGTAGGTCAATGCGACGTACATCATCGGCCGCACCACGACCTGATCGTCAACTGCGACGGGCCGCTGCTGGATCCTGTGCATGCCGAGGATGGCGCTCTGCGGCGCATTGACGATCGGTGTGGACAACAGCGAGCCGAACACGCCGCCATTCGTGATCGAGAATGTCCCGCCGGTCAATTCCTCCAGCGTGATGGTGCCATTGCGCGCCCGCTCCGCGAATCCGGTGACCGCTTTTTCGAGATCCGCAAATCCCATGGACTCCGCGTCGCGCAGAATCGGGACGATCAGACCGCGATCGGTCGAGACTGCGACGCCGATGTCGAAGTACTCGTGGTAAACGATATCGCCACCTTCCACAGAAGCATTGATTACCGGGTAGCGCCGCAACGCCTCGATGCAGGCCTTGACGAAGAACGACATGAAGCCGAGCCGCACGCCGTGGCGTTTCTCGAACGCTTCCTTGTAGCGCCCGCGGATTGCCGATAACTCCTGCATGTCGATTTCGTTGAAGGTGGTCAGGAGCGCCTGTGTGGTCTGGGCCTGGACCAGCCGCTCGGCAATGCGGGCGCGCAGGCGGGACATCGGCACGCGCTGATCGACACGGGCTCCCGGTGGCGGCGCTGCGGGCCGGCCGGTGTCCAGATGTTGGGCCACATCGCCCTTGGTAATCCGGCCGTCGCGGCCGCTGCCGGCGATTTCCCCCGCGACGAGCTTGTTCTCCTCGACCAGCCGTTTGACCGCAGGAGAAAGTTTACCGGCCGCATCTTCCTTCCTCGCGGGCGCGGCTTTCGCTGGCTCCGCCGCGGGCTTCTTCACCGGGGACTTTGGCTGCGCCGCAACGGCGGTCTCCTCGATGATGGCGAGCAATTCCCCACTGCCGACCGTGGTACCGGCCTTCTTCTTCAGGGCAGTGAGCACGCCATTCACCGGTGCCGGCACTTCGAGAACCACCTTGTCCGTCTCGAGGTCGGCGAGATTCTCATCGCGAGCGACCGGATCTCCGACTTTCTTGTGCCAGGTCACCAGCGTCGCATCGGCGACGGACTCGGGAAGTTGCGGGACGCGGACTTCGGTGGTCATGAATGCTTCCTGGTCGATAAAGCAGCCTGGACCAGCGCCTGCTGTTCCTTGAGATGCAGGGTGTGGACACCGGTTGCCGGCGCCGCGGCGCCGTCGCGCCCAGCATAATGCAATGAATGCATCGGGCCGAGCGCTGCCAGCAGGCGGTGACGGATCTGGTACCAGGCGCCCTGATTCTGCGGTTCCTCCTGGCACCAGACGACGTCTTGAGCGTTGGCGTAGCGCCGGACTATGGACTGGTATTCATCGGCAGGGAACGGATAAAGCTGCTCGATCCGTACCAGGGCCACGTCATTCGCCTGGTCCGTGCGGCGCTGGTCGAGGAGGTCGTAATAGACCTTGCCGCTGCAGAAGACGAGCCGCTTGACCCTGGCAGGCTCGATCGGATCATGTTCGTCGATGATGGTGTGAAAGTAGCCCGCGGCGAGATCGGTCATTGTCGAAGTCGAATGCTTGTGGCGCAGCAGGCTCTTGGGCGTCATGACGACGAGCGGCTTGCGCAGTGCCCT
This sequence comes from Steroidobacteraceae bacterium, assembly GCA_031431175.1. Classification (GTDB taxonomy): domain Bacteria; phylum Pseudomonadota; class Gammaproteobacteria; order Steroidobacterales; family Steroidobacteraceae; genus SCUD01. The sequence continues at coordinate 4,520 of JANPCY010000405.1, forward strand.
CAACATCTGCCGGCGCAACAAGTGGAACATCTGCGCGGGTGTCGAGGGCACGCAGACCTGGCAATTCATCTCGGCCGAGAGCTGCAGGAAACGCTCCAGGCGTGCTGAACTGTGCTCCGGCCCCTGCCCCTCGTAACCGTGCGGCAGGAACAGGGTGATGCCTGACAGGCGCTCCCACTTGGCTTCGCCCGACGTGATGAACTGGTCGATGATCACCTGCGCGCCATTGGCGAAGTCGCCGAACTGGCCCTCCCAGATCACGAGCGTATCCGGGTCAGCAGTCGAAAACCCGTACTCGAAGCCGAGTACGGCTTCCTCCGAGAGCGTCGAATCTGTCGCCCGGAACTGCGCCTGCCCCGCATCAAGATGCGCGAGCGGCACGTGGGTTCGTCCACTCGCCTGGTCATGCAGCACCGCATGGCGGTGGAAAAATGTGCCGCGCGCGGAATCCTGGCCGGTCAGTCGAATGCGGTGGCCTTCGGTGAGCAGCGCCGCGTAGGCCATGGCCTCCGCCGCACCCCAGTCGAGCGGCAGCTTGCCGGCGTACATGCGTTTGCGATCATCGATGATTCGCGCAACGCGCGGATGCAGCGTGAAGCCCTCCGGCACGCGCGTGAGCATCTCCGCGAGAGATGCGAGCCGCTTGGCCGCCACTGCGGTCTCCACTTTTTCCGACCAGTCCCCATCGGCATGCCGGCTCCAGTCAACCGTGTAACGATTGCCCGTCGTGCCGGCGAATGCGCGTGCCTGCGGCCGGCCTTCGTCAAGACCGCGCCGGTATTCCTCCACCATTTCCGCCACCTGGCCCTCGGCGAGGATCTCGTCCTCCTCGAGCCGACGGCCGTAGAGCTGGCGAGCGGTGGGATGTTGGCGGATCGCCTGGTACATCAACGGTTGCGTTGCGGCGGGTTCGTCAGCCTCATTGTGTCCATGGCGACGGTAGCAGACCATGTCGATGACGACGTCCTTGCGGAATTTC
>JANPCY010000406.1:0-2285 GCA_031431175.1 Steroidobacteraceae bacterium
CCGGGATCCAGGAGCGGAGTGGCACGGCCCCCATACTCGACCCTGGGCCCCGGATCGCCGCTAAGGACGCCCGCAACGATAACCGCTACTCGTTCTTTGGGCGTCGTGGTTTGATCGTGTAGTTCCATTCAGGGTGGAAGGCATCGCCCTCGATGTCGAGGAGTTTCATCTCGGCTTTCTAGATGCGGATGCCCTTCTCGTAGGTCCGCTCGTCGAGCGCGCACTCGACTTTGAGGCCGGTCTTGGTCGTCGTCGTATAGCGCGTCAATCTGGGTGAGACCGGCGCATTGCCGCGCCAGAATTGTTCCCGAATCATGACTGTTGCCTCGCCTGAGTTGCTCCTGCTGGGGGAGCCGGGCGGAGGGCAGGATGAGGCGGTTGAGCATGGCAACGCGGGACGAATTGTTGGCGGCGGCAAGTGAGCGATACAGAGCGAGCGGACGGGCGGACAAGTCCCGGATCGTCGACGAGTTCGCGGCGGTGACGGGGTATCATCGCAAGCATGCGATGCGCGTGCTACGCGCGGGGCCATCGAGCAAGCGCTGGGCTCCGCGACCCTCGCGGCGCATCTACGGCGCCGCCGAGCGCGAGGCGCTGATCTTGCTATGGGAAGCCTCGGATCGCGTCTGCGGCAAGCGGCTGAAGGCGATTATCCCGACGTTGATCGAGGCGATGCAGCGCCATGGGCATTTGGCGCTCGCGCCCGAGGTGTGCGCGGCGCTTGCAAAAATGAGCGCGGCGACGATTGATCGTGTCCTCCAGCCGCAACGAGAGCGCTGCAGCACGCGGCGCCGGCGATCAGGCTCCGTATCGTCGATCCGGCGATCGATCCCGGTTCGGACTTTCTCGGACTGGCGCGATCCGCCGCCGGGCTTCGTCGAGGCCGACCTCGTCGCGCACTCCGGTCCGGCGACGAACGGGGCATTCGTGCAGACGCTGGTCCTCACGGATATCGCGTCCGGCTGGACGGAATTTGCGCCATTGCTGGTGCGCGAGCAGACGCTACTGGTCGGCGTGCTCGGCGAGATCCGCCGGCGGCTGCCATTCCCGCTGCTCGGTTTCGACGTTGATAACGACACAGTCTTCATGAACGAGACGGTGCGCGACTACTGCGTGGCCGAGAAGATCGAGCTGACGCGATGTCGGCCCTATCGCAAGAACGATCAGGCACACGTCGAGCAGAAGAACGGAGACATCGTACGGCGCATGGTCGGCTATCGTCGCTTTGAAGGCATCGCAGCGGCCAAGCAACTGGCGCGGCTCTATGCGCCGGTGCGCCTGTTCGTGAATGCATTCCAGGCGTCCTTCAAGCTGGCCAAAAAGACGCGTGAGGGCGCGCGCGTGACGAAGCACTACCACAAGCCGCTGACGCCGTGTGATCGGCTGCTGGCCGATGCACGCTGCGATGCGGCGATGCGCGAGCGCATCTTGGCGCTGCGGGCCGATCTCGATCCGGTTCGTCTCTTGGCCGAAATCCGCGGCGCCCAGCAGGGGCTGGTCGTGCTGGCCGATGTGGCCGACGCGACCCGCATCGCGGCGTCCGCCGTGGAGCAAACTGTGCCGATCGACACATTCCTCTCTGGCCTGCACACGGCGTGGCAGGACGGCGAGGTGCGCCCGACATCGCGGCCGAAACCGAAAGCAAAGCGCGGCCGGCGCCGCCCGGACCCGCTTGCAGCGGTGACGGATGAACTGCGTGCATGGTTCGACGCCGATCCCGCATCGACAGGTCGTCAACTGCTCGACCGGCTGCAGCAGGTACATCCGGGCTCCTATCCCGACGGTCTGGTGCGCACCGTGCAACGGCGCCTGAAAATCTGGCGCAGCGAGATGGCGCACGCTCTGGTGTTCGGTCGCGGGGCTGAGTCGCCGTCACGGGACGCACCACCCGCTTCCGTCATGCCGCCGCCGTAACGTCGGACTGTCGCAAAGTCTATCCGGCTGGACGCGAGCATGACGGCGTGCTCACCACCATCAAGGTGTGGCCTGCCCACGCTGGAGCGGGTGGCAAGGCCGGAGCGACGGCCAACCTTGACGGCGTCTGCGCGCGCCGCCACAGGGCTGCCAAGCCGGAAAGGACATCTGCGCGCTGCCGCGGCATCGCCTCTCTTGACAACAAAAGTGCGGCCCCGCGCTCGGGAACAATCTCGGATGAGGCAATACGCCGGTCTCACCCAGATTGACGCGCTATACTCGCGCCGACTCTACCGAATCGGGCTTCCACATCCCGGGCAAACAGAACGGATCTGCTGAGAGTGATTGAGGAAATTCGGCTTTCTCTGATG
>JANPCY010000407.1:0-2414 GCA_031431175.1 Steroidobacteraceae bacterium
GGAAGCCGTACGCGCTGCGGTGAGCTGCACCTCGGGCGTGGGCGTTGGGCGGGCGAGCAATATGTCGAGCAGTGTGCGCGCGTCCGTGTACTGCTTTTGCTCGTGCAGCAAGATCGCAGCCTGTTCCACCGCGTCGTCGTAACCGCCGGGGAGCAAGGTGTCGGCCCGCTTCAGTTGCGCCAGCATGCGCCCGCCATCGTGGTTGAGCAGCGCCAGCATCGCTTCCGCATAGGCACGGTCGGCATCGCTACCCGCGTTCTGGGACAGCCAGCCGAATGACTCACGCGCCCTGGGTGCATCACCCATCGCCAGGTAACGGCGTGCCAACGCTTTTCGGTAGCCGGGATCATCGCCGTCCAGCTTGACTGCGCGCAGCAGGTGCGAAAGCGCACTCGCATGATTCCCACGCTGCTCCTGCAACAGACCCATCGCGAGATGTGCATCGGCAAATCGCCGGTTCAGGGCCAGCGCCTTGTCAATTGCAAGATGAGCTGCGTCCAGCCGGCCGCGCTTCAGTTCTGCATCACCGAGATCGAGCCAGAATCGCGCCATGTCCGGACGCAGGTTCACGGCTTCATTCAGTGATTGCGCTGCCAGTTCCCAGCGGCCAGCAGCCCCGTAGGTCAGTCCCAGCTGATTGAAGGCCTTCGATTTCACCCGACCGCTCGAGATCGCTATGGCCCGGGTCAACTGGACCTCGGCACGCTGCAGGTCGCCCGCGCGGCGCGCGAGGACGCCGAGGTTATAAGTGGCTTTCTGGTGATTGGGCGCCTGCACCAGCACTGCTTCATACATCTGCATCGCGAGTTCCGGATGGCCGAGATCCGACTGGTTCCGGGCACGCATGAACTGCGTATCCACGCGGCCGGGTGCCAGCTCCAGACACCGCGCCAGCAGTGATTCAGCAAGCGCAAATGCGCGAAACCCGCGCGCCTGGCGCGCCAGCTCGTGCAGCAGATCGGCGTTGAGCTCCGGCTCTGCCAGCAGTTGTTGCGCGCGGACCGAGAGTTCGGCGAGCGACCCGTACAGCGGCACCGTCGCAGAGGCGGCAGTGCGCTCGTCAGCTTCGTCTGCCCCATCTGTCCCCGCATCGATCGTGATCACGATCGGGCTTTGTGCGCGGCTTGCCGCCAGTTGCTCGGACGCAATGAGCAGGGCCGTGGCAACAACGGCAAGCGCCGTCAACACGATGCCGTTTTCCTGCCACACAACTTTCATCAAGCCTCCGCCAACGCGTTCTGCAATTCCGGCACGAGACCTTTCTGCAAGGCGTTCTGGATCTCAATGCCAGGCCGGGCGTTGACTTCGATGACGACCGGCCCGCGCCGCTCATCCAGACACACGTCGACGCCGGCATAGCCCAGTGGCACAGCCTGCTGTGCAGCGCGAGCAATCTCCAGCACCCGCGACCAGTGTGGAATTTCCCGTCCCGCGAGGGATTCTCCGCTGTCAGGATGTGCGTCGATCACGCAGTTGTCATGAATGCCGCTTCCTATGCGGCCGCTCGCCATGTCCACTGCAAACCCGGCCGCACCCTGGTGCAGATTGGACCTGCCGCCGGACTGGATCGTCGGCACGCGCAGCATCGCCGCGACCGGTCTGCCGCGCACGACCAGCACGCGGACATCGGGGATGCCGCCCGGTGCGATCGCGCGTGAAAACTCGTCGGGGCGAATGAGCTCCTCGAATAACGCCCGGTCCGGATCGTTGCCGGGCGAATACAGACCGCGGGTAATGTCGCGGACGTGCGCGCGCAGTTGCGCATAGGTCCAGGTGCCGCCCGACACCAGGTGAAATCGGCCATCCTCTACACGGTCGATCAGCACGACGCCCTTGCCCTGCGAGCTGGAGGCCGGTTTCAATGCAAAGCCATCGGGCGCATCCAGCGCCGTACGCCGCTGATCGAATTCGTGTTCGGTTTCGACGGCCAACCGGGTGCGCGGCGTCGGCACCCCAACATCATCCAGGTGCCGCTTGGTCGCCAGCTTGTCGTTGGCAATCGCCATCCAGTGCACGGCATTGAGACGACCGATGAAATTGATGTTGCGCGAATTCAGTCCGAGTACACCGGCGTCGTCACCGCCCGCAGCGCGAAACAGGCGCAGGAAGCGGTGGTATTCGGTGGCACGGATCCCGGTCCACCGGCCAACCGCCAACTGCGCCGCGAGTACGACGAGCAGCAACTCCGGAAACTGGAAAAAGATACCGCGCAGCAGCACCGAGCTGAACGCCAGATAGCACAGCAACGTCACGAACATCGTCCACGCAATGGCCCGTATCAATTCGACAGCACGGCTTTGCTCCGCCATCTCCTGAAGGCGCTCCGCTGCGAAGCTCAGTATCACGACCGGAAACAGCGCCAGCAGCGCGAGACGATGGCTCGCGCTCTCACCCACCGGCGGAGTGCTGGTGGG
>JANPCY010000408.1:0-3244 GCA_031431175.1 Steroidobacteraceae bacterium
CACCGCGGCGAGTATCCCGAAAATCCGGTCGACGTCCGCAAGCTCGATGACGAGAGGCGGCGATAGTGCGATGGTGTCGCCGGTGGTGCGCATCAGGAGGCCCTTCTCAAAGGCTGCCACCAGTGCCTCGTAGCCACGCGCGCCTGGCTTATCCGGGCGCGGCTCCAGCTCGAGGCCCGCAATCAGGCCGTAGCAGCGCAGGTCGACGACGTGCCGTCGTCCCTTCAGGGAGTGCACTGCATCCTCCCAGTACGGGGCCAACTTGCGGGCATGCTCGAACAAGCCCTGCCGGTAAATTCGCTGTGTTGCGAGACCTGCGGCGCAGGCGACCGGGTGCGCTGAATAGGTGTAGCCATGGAACAGCTCGATCGCCTGTTCCGGGCCGGTCATGAATGCCTCATAAATCTCGCGGCGTACCAGTACCGCGCCCATCGGTATGGCGCCGTTAGTCAGGCCTTTGGCGCAGGTCATCATGTCCGGCACCACGCCAAATTCCTGCGCCGCGAATGCCGATCCGGTGCGCCCGAAGCCGGTGATGACCTCATCGAAGATCAGCAGGATGCCGTGCCTGGTGCAGATCTCGCGCAGCCGCTCGAGATAGCCGCGCGGCGGCAGCAGCACGCCCGTGGATCCCGCAATCGGCTCGACGATGACCGCCGCGATCGTCGAGGCGTCATGCAATGCGACCAGGCGCTCGAGATCATCCGCAAACTCGGCTCCGTGCGCCGGCAGTCCGCGTGAATACGAGTTGCGCGCAGGCTCATGCGTATGGCGGATGTGATCCACGCCGGGCAACAGCGCGCCAAAATACTTGCGGTTGTTGACCATGCCGCCGACCGAGATGCCGCCGAAGCCGACGCCGTGATAGCCGCGCTCGCGTCCGATCAGCCGCGTGCGCGCCGCATCGCCGCGCACCCGGTGCCAGGCGATCGCGATCTTGAGCGCCGTGTCCACCGCCTCCGAGCCGGAGTTGGTGAAGAACACGTGGTCGATTCCCTTTGGCGCGATCTCGATCAGTGCATTCGCGAGTTCAAAGGCGAGTGGATGCCCCATCTGGAATGGCGGCGCGTAATCCATGGTCGCGATCTGCGCGGCGACCGCTTCGGTGATCTCGCGCCGTCCATGACCGGCATTCACACACCACAGGCCTGCGCAGCCATCGATGACCTGCCGGCCATCCGGCGTCCAGTAGTGCATGCCCTCGGCGCGCGCGAGCATGCGCGGCGCCGACTTGAATTGGCGATTGGCTGTGAATGGCATCCAGAATGCTTCGAGCGCGGCGCGATCGGGCGACGGGGGAGTCATGTTCGGTAGCTCCGGGGGCTCAGGATAATTGACACTAATCGCACGCCGGCGCGATATTACGCAAGTTCTGTTTAATATCATAGACATGCAAGGCGCAGGCAATGGCCAATGAGGTCAGCGCCCGTTTGCAGGCAGTGCGCCTGATGCATAGCCTCCAGTTGCGCGAGCGCTGTGAGATCATCATCGTCACGCCGCCACCGACACTCTGACAAGGAGCGCTCCAGCCTTGAAGCGCGAAGTAACGACGACCAACTGGCGTGAGCGCGCTTCGACGCTGCAATTGCGCACCGAGGCTTTCATCGACGGCAAGTACCGGCCAGCGGCCTCCGGTGAGACATTTGTCTGCATCAATCCGGCGACTGGCAAGTTGGTCGCGCAGGTCGCCGCCTGCGGATCGCGGGACGTGGATGTGGCGGTGGCAAGCGCGCGTCGTGCCTTCGATGACGGGCATTGGTCACGCATGGCGCCGGCCTCGCGCAAGAAAGTGTTGCTGCGCTTCTCGGAGCTGATCCGCAAGCACCGTGAAGAGCTGGCGCTGACCGAGACGCTCGACATGGGCAAGCCGATCACGGATTCGCTCAAAATGGACATCCCGGGCGCCGCGCGCTGCATCGCCTGGTACGCGGAGGCGATCGTCAAGGTCTACGACGAGATCGCACCGGCACCACACGATGTGCTTGCGCTCATCACACGCGAGCCGGTCGGCGTCGTGGGCGCAATCGTGCCCTGGAATTTCCCGCTGCTGATGGCCTGCTGGAAGCTCGGCCCGGCGCTTGCGACCGGCAATTCGGTTGTGCTGAAGCCCTCCGAGAAATCGCCGCTGACGGCGCTGCGCATCGCCGAACTCGCAGTCGAAGCCGGGTTGCCGGAAGGCGTCTTCAATGTCGTGCCGGGATTCGGCCACACGGCTGGCGAGGCGCTTGCGCTGCACATGGACGTGGATTGCATTGCTTTCACTGGCTCGACGCGCATCGGTCGGCGCATGCTCGAATACGCTGGGCGCTCCAACATGAAGCGCGTCTGGCTCGAGTGCGGCGGCAAGTCACCCAATATCGTGATGGCGGATGTGGCCGACCTCGAGCGGGCTGCGAAGGCCGCCGCCTACGGCATCTTCTTCAATCAGGGCGAGATGTGTTCGGCGGCCTCGCGCCTGCTGGTGCACGAATCGGTCCGCGACGAAATGCTCGACAAGATCATCGAGATCGGCCAGACCATGGCGCCGGGCGACCCGCTGGATCCGGCGACGAAGCTCGGCGCGATCGTGGACCAGGCACAGATGAACACCGTGCTGGGCTACATCGAATCCGGCCGCAAGGGCGGCGCGAATCTGCGCTCCGGCGGCCGGCGCGTGCGCGAGGAATCCGGCGGCTTCTTCGTGGAGCCGACCGTATTCGACGGCGTCCAGATGGACATGCGGATCGCGCGCGAGGAGGTCTTCGGACCCGTATTGGCGGCGATTACCTTCAAGAACCTGGATGAGGCCGTCAAGATGGCGAATGACGTGATGTACGGCCTGGCTGCCGCAGTCTGGACTCGAGACCTGGCGATGGCCCACCGGGTGGCGAAATCGATTCGGGCAGGCACCGTGTTCGTCAACTGCTATGACGCTGACGACATCACAGTGCCATTCGGCGGCTTCAAGCAATCCGGCAATGGCCGCGACAAGTCGCTGCACGCGATGCACAAGTACACCGAACTGAAGACCACCTGGATCGACCTGTCATGAAGGTCACGGTGGAGGCCACGCAGATGGCCTGCGGCTGGGATCGCGAGGCCAACATCGCGAATGCCGATTTCGAGCGGGCCGCAAAGGCCGCGGCCATCGGCATCTTCTTCAATCAGGGCGAAATGTGCTCGGCAGCTTCGCGGCTGCTCGTGCATGAGTCAATCCGCGAAGAGATGCTCGACAAAATCGTCGCGATCGGCGAGGCAATGGCGC
>JANPCY010000409.1:0-3860 GCA_031431175.1 Steroidobacteraceae bacterium
CGAGCCGGCCGGAAAGCCGCTCGATCGCGCTCGATTCCGGCGGGCCCGGCCAGCTCAGACCCGCGGAGATGCGGCCATGGTGACCGGCAATCAGCGAGCCGAGCTGCATCGCATTCATGAATGCGAGCACGTTGGTGCTCTCGACCTCGAATTCGAGCCGGCATTGGGCGCCCGCTTCACGCACCAGCCAGCTGCCGCGGCCCTTTGCTTCAAAGGCCGCGTGCTTCATCGTGAACTGGTTCAACGTCATCCCCGCGGTGCCGCGCGCGAGTTCGGCCTGCAGATGGCCGTACTGGCGGCCTTCGAATTGCAGGTCGCGGATATCGACCCGGATCGACGGCAACTGGCGCGGATCGGTCTCACCCTCGCCGCTACGCACGGACCCGCCGAAATGCAGACGGTCGAGATCCAGCACCATCGGGACTTCGCCGGGGAATGTGTGCGGCACGATCAGGTGACCGCTCGCATCCTCCGAGGTCACATCGATTTCCCAGGCGCGATCGCCGGATCGCATTCGGCCGCTCGCATTGGCGAATGCATAGCCCAGCACTTCGAGACGCTGGATCGCCAGATCGGCCCCACCCAGCCACTCGTGCAGTGGACGCCCGCGCGGCCGGTCCCATTTGAGTTTCAGCAGATCCGAGAGGCTTGCCGACTCGAGGCGACCGGCCAGCCACAGACCCGCGGCGCGCGGTAATGCGGTCGGCGCGGAGGCGCCAAACAACACGATGCCACGCTCGATCGGCGGATCCTGCGCCTTGCTGCGCCATTGCAGCAACGCATATACGTCGCGCCCGAATTGCGCCTGGATGCGCGGGCCACCATCGCTGCCGAAACTCGCGGTGATCGCCAGCGGGCGGGCGACATCGGCGGTTTTCGCAAAGGGTTCCGGCAGTTTCGACGCGATGCCGCGCAGGTCGCTACTCAGGCGCAGCGTGCCGCGCGCCGGGACTGCCCGGTCGACGCTGCGCTCGACCGTCAGAAAGCCGCGCCAGTCCGCAGTTCCGGAAATACCCGCATTGGACGGCAGTCGCGCGACCGGCCGCAGCAGTCCGGCCGCCACCGTGCCTTGCGCATTGACCTGCGTGCTCAGGTCGCCGTTCTTCTGCGCCGTCGTCTTGATCGACACCTGCAGCGGGCCACCCAGCAGCTGGCCGCTCAGATTCGGCGCCTCGATTTCCCGGTTGCGCACCCAGAGAACGCCCTTCAGATCGCTGACTTCGACGGTCTGCTGGCGCTGTTGCAGCTTGATGCCGCCAAGCGTGGCCATCACTGTCACGACCCGCCGCTCGAAATCCCGGATTGGCAGGACCATTGCGAACTCACCGGTCACCGGCCCGGAACCCGTCAATTCGCCGAAGCCGGCGCCCAGCGTCGGACCGAGCGGACTGTCCTGCAACAGCCGGATGGCGCGGCCAGCATCGCCGCGGGCAGTGGCCCGGACCGCAAAGATGGACTCGCGATAGTCCGCATTGTTGACCTCGGCCCCTGTGATCGCAATCCCGGCCATCGAGCCGCTGGTTGCGACCGCGTGCATGCCGGGTCCGTCGAAGGCCAGCTCGGCGTCGAGCCCGCGGATCTCGGGCCAGTCAGGCGCATAGAAGAGCGTCATACCCTTCACGCGTGCTTCGGCATGGAATCGGCCCTGCCCCTCGCGATAGGGAAAACCGCGGGTCGGCCCGGTCTGCGACACCGTGCCTTCGACGATGCGTCCGGCACGGAACGCGGCATCCAGCCAGCCCAATGACTTCGGCTTCAGCCGCTCGATCGGCAGGTAGCGCCAGACCTGGGTCGCGTCGAAGTCCGCGACGCTCGCGGTCAGGTCCATGAGCGGCAGTTGGCCGGGCCGAAACGCCATGCGCAGTTCGCCGCGCGCGATGCCGTGCCCGGTGTCGATGACGGCTTCGTCGACCCACAGCCGCACGCCGTCGCCAAAGCGATTCCATTCGATCCGGCCGTCGGCCCGGCGCAGCTCCGCAATTGCGCGCCATTGCAGCGGCCAGTTGACCAGCCCGCCACGGGTCGCCAGCTGCACGACACCGCCGCCGCCGCGGCCTTCGATCGCGCCGTCGAGGCCCTGCAGGCCGGGCGCCCTGTCGAACGCCTCGAATCCGAGATCCGCAAATCGAACCCTGCCGCTGATGTCGGGCAGCCGCCCCTTGCCGGAATTGGCGACCGCGGCATCGAGATCGAACAGCTCGCCGCGCGGCGCAAGCGCCTCCAGTTTCTCGCGCAGCGCCCCGGCGGGCAGCAACGATGAGAATGCCGCGAGATTCTCGATCCGCAGGTAGTCCGCGCGAGCCGCAACCGAGGTAAAGCGGCCATCGTGTCGCTTCAGGGTCGCGGAGACATTGGTCGGCCGCCAGGGAGCGCCCGCGCGTGACAACTCAAGACCCGTGCCCTCGATGGAGATGCCGTCCGCATCGCGTTGCAGCCGCAGGTCGCCGGCCACGCGCGTGAACTCCGCTCCGCTGCCGGGCAGCCTCAGATTGCTGAGCTCTGGGCGCAGCCGCAGGCTCGTGAGCCCGCGGCCCACGCCGCGAGCCGTCGCGCTCACCGAACCGTGGCCCGCGGCGGGCACGATGAAACTGTCCGGCAGCAGCGCTGCCCATTGCTCGAAATCCAGGTCGCGCGCATCGATCCTGACCCGCCACTCGACCAGTTCCGAATCATCGAGATCGCCATCCACATCGGCCTCGAACTCCAGGGCCGAGCCGAGGTGTTCCGGCAGCTCGACCTGTCCGCGCAGACGCACATGGTCGCCCTTGCGCTCGAACTCCAGGTTCGCACCGGTCAGTTCGAAACGTCCCTGCCGGGCGCGCAGATCGAGTACGTCGAGAGTCGCGTTGTGTACCGCAAACAGGCCGCGCGGCAGGCGCGCGAGCGTCATTGGCCGGCGCTCGACGCCGGGCTTCGGCTCGATCGCATTCTGGCCGACCAATTCGACGCCGCCGTCCGTATAGATCACGAAATTCAGCCGCGGCCGCTCCAGCACGACGCGTCCGACCTCGATCCGCCGGTTACGCAGCGAGCGGCCGATCGCAAGGCTCACGCGGCCTGACTCGGCACTGATCAGTGGCTTGTCACCGGTGGCAGGCAACACGCGCGCGCCGTTGAAATTGATTTCCGGTCCGTAACGACCGATGCGCGCGTTCAGCGAATCGAATTCCAGCCTGAGCCCGGTTGCCGCACGGACCTGTTCGGCGACCTGCTGCTGGTAGCCGGGCAGCAATTCGATTGCGAGGCGGAATGCGCCGAAGCCAAGCGCCGCGAGCAGCGCGAGCGCCGCCACCGCGCCCGCCAGCCAGCGCCATAGCCTCCCGAGCCCTTGTCCCGTCCTGACCATGCTGCCCGAACCTGCCTCTACCTATACCAGCACGACATCGAATTGTTCCTCGGCATACAGCGCTTCGGCCTGCAGCCGGATCGGCTTTCCGACGGTGAGCTCGAGCTCGGCCAGCGCCGCGGACTCTTCGTCGATCAACAACTCGATGACATCCTGATGCGCCAGCACGAGCAATTCCTGGAAATCGAACTGCCGTGCCTGGCGCAGCACCTCGCGGAAGGCCTGATAGGCGACCGTCTCGGCCGTCTTCACAAATCCGCGGGAATCGCAGCTTGGACAAGGCCTGCATAGCTGGTGTTCCAGGCTCTCGCGCGTGCGCTTGCGGGTCATTTCGACGAGACCCAGTGCCGAAATGGCTGACAGGCGGGTCCGGACATGATCCCCCGCCAGCGCCTGCGCAAGCGCCTGCAGCAACAGGCGGCGGTGCTCGAAATCCTGCATGTCGATGAAGTCCACAATGATGATGCCGCCGAGATTGCGCAGCCTGAGTTGCCGCGCAATCGCAACGGCCGCC
>JANPCY010000410.1:0-4704 GCA_031431175.1 Steroidobacteraceae bacterium
CAGTTTCCGGAAGGATTTTTTGTTGCGCTGGATGATTTTTGCGGGCATGGCTTAGCCTTTGTGGGAATCCGGATAGATCAGGATGTTGCCGAGGCGGTCCACCCGACCGGTGTGCTTTGGCAGGATCACGGTCGTCGAATCCATTTCGATGACGATCGCCGGGCCGCGGATGCGGTTGCCGGCCTTGAGCTTCGCGCGCTCAAAGACGATGGCCTTGATTTTCTTCCGGTTCATGTACACGAGTTGAGTGCCGATGGCCGCTGCCTTCGGGTTGCGGTCGCCACGCGCGATGGCGGGCTTGCGCACCGAGATACCACGGCCCTGGACCACGGCGCGCAGCGCGACAAACTCGTGCTCCAGCGGCAAGGCGAATGTGAAGAGCCGCTTGTGTTCTGCGTCGAATGGCTCCGAGATCGCCTTCAGGCCGCGCTTCTTCAGCGCGCCGACGTCCACGTCGATCGTGAGCCGCAGGCCCTGGCCGTGATAGCGCACATCCACCTGGTAGCTGCGCTTCATTTCCGCAAGCGGCACTTTTTCTCGCTCAAGCGCCTGCGCGGCGGTCGCAGACAGCTGCTCGAGGGTCTTCGCGATCTTGCGCGGCGACGTCTCCGAGAACTTGCGGATGTAAGTGCGCGCGGATTCGTCACGCAGTGCGGTTGTCGCATCACCGAGTGCGCACAACACGCCCGGGCCCGGCGGAATGATCGATGGCCACGAGCCGAGCAGTATCGAGAGTGCGTTGGCATGCAACGGGCCGGCGCCACCGAATGCAATCAAGGCATAGTCGCGCGGGTCGTGGCCCTGTTCGACTGACACGAGCCTGAGCGCGCCCACCATATTCTCGTTGACGATGTCGTAGATGCCGAGCGCAGCATCGTGCAGCGACTTGCCAAGTGCCGTCGCGATCTTGCTGACGGCCTGCGTCGAAAGATCGCGCTTCAGCTCGAGATCGCCGCCCAGGCGCTGCATTTCCGGCAGGTATCCGAGCACCACATTGGCGTCGGTGACGGTCGGTTCGGTGCCGCCGCGGCCATAGGCCGCTGGTCCCGGGTCCGCGCCGGCCGACTGCGGGCCGACGCGCAGCGCCTTGGTGAGTTCCGGCACATGCGCGATGGAGCCGCCACCGGCGCCGATGCTGCGCACGTCCACGGACGAAGCGCGCACGGTCACGTCGCCGATGGTCGTCTCGCGCCGCAGACGCGGCACGCCGTTCATGATCAGCGCTACATCGGTCGAGGTGCCGCCGACATCCACCGTCAGCAGATTCGGGAAGCCGGCCTGCAGCGCGACCCACAGCGCGCCGGTGACACCACCGGCGGGGCCCGACATCAGCAGGTTCACCGGATATTCCTCGGCCGAAGCGGCAGAGGCCAGGCCGCCGTCGGAGCGCAGGATGTGCAGCTTCACATTGCCCGCCTTTGATGCGAGCTTGTCCTTGAGATTACGCACGTAGCGCTGCACGACCGGACGCACATAAGAGTTTGCGACGGTAGTGACCGTGCGCTCGTACTCCTGCATTTCCGGCACAACTTCGGAGGACAGCGAAACCGGCACGCCGGGCAGCACCGCAGCCGCGATCTCGCGGATGCGCCGCTCGTGTGCGTCGTTTGCAAAGGCGTTGATCAGCGAGACGGTCAGCGCCTCGATCTTCCCGGATTTCAGTTTCAGGAGATCGGTGCGTAGCGCCGCCTCGTCGAGCTTGCGCACCACGTCGCCGCGCGCACCGATGCGCTCGTCGGCCTCGATCGTGAGTTTCAGCGGCGCCATCGGCAGCGACTTGTTGTAGATGACCCAGCCGCCGAGGCCGCCTGGCACGAAGGAGCGCGCGATCTGCAGTACCTGGCGATAGCCCTTGGTCGTCACCAGCCCGACGCGCGCGCCCGAACTCGTCAGCACGGTATTGGTCGCAACCGTCGTGCCGTGCATCACGTGGTCGATCGCCTGCGGATCGATGCCGGCCAGCTTGCAGATCCGCATCAGGCCACTCAGCACGCCGATCGACTGGTCCTTCGGCGTACTCGGGAGCTTGACGCTCCAGGTCTTGCCGGATTTCTCGTCGACGAGCAGGAGATCCGTGAATGTGCCGCCGACGTCGATGCCGAGTCTGTAGGTCACGTCCGCTCCTTCGATCCTGGAAATATTCCCGCCTTCACCAGCATGCCGGGCACGGGCCGCCCGAATTGCTGCTGCAGCCAGCGGCCGGTGGCAATTGTCTCATCGAGGTCCACGCCGGTATCAATGCCCATGCGGCCAAGCATATAGAGCAGATCCTCGGTCGGGATGTTGCCGGTTGCCGCGGGTGCGAATGGGCAGCCGCCGATGCCGCCGATGCTCGCATCGATGACACTGGCGCCGCCTTCGACCGCGGCATAGGCATTCGCGATGCCGGTGTTGCGCGTGTTGTGGAAATGGCCGCGCAGGGGCATGCCGGGCAATGCGTCCTTCAGGCGTCGCAGGAGATCCGTCACCTGGCTCGGCACGCCGACACCGATGGTGTCGGCAATCGCGATCTCGATCGGAGCGCCGTCGGCGAGTTCACGTGCGATGTCGATGACCTTTTCCGGCGCGACTTCGCCCTCGAAAGGGCAGCCGAAGGCACCGGAGATCGTGACCTGTGCGCGAATGCCCGCTGCGTGCGCGGCGGCGGCAATCTCAAGCCAGTCATCGATGGACTCGCGGGTCGTGACGCCCTGGTTGCGTTCGTTGAAGCTGTCGGTCGTCATGACCGCCATGCCGATCTCGTTGCAGCCCGCAGCAAGCGCGCGGTCGAAACCGCGCCGGTTCAGCACCAGCCCGACGTAATGCACGTCGTCGCGTCGCGGCAGCGCCTTCATTACTGCTTCGGCGTCGGCCATCTGCGGCACGCGTTTTGGATTGACGAAGCTGGTTGCCTCGATGCGCCGCGTGCCCGCAGCGACGATGCGCTTGATCAATTCAACCTTGGCGCTCGTCGGGAACACGCCGGGCTCGTTCTGCAGGCCGTCGCGCGGGCCCACTTCGACGATCTCGATCTTTCGCGCCATCGTCATGGCAAAATTGTATACATGGAATCGGTATTATCCCACCAAACGGCCAATAGTTGACCTCGCCAGCGGCATAATTGTATACACGGGGGCATGGTGGGCGAGAGCTTCAGCAACGGGCCGCTGTCCGATCTGCGGGTCATCGAAATGGGCACGCTGCTCGCGGGCCCGTTCTGCGGACAGCTGCTGGGCGACCTGGGCGCGGAGGTCATCAAGGTCGAAGCACCGGGGCAGGGCGACCCGATGCGGGTGTGGGGCCGCCAGAAACAGGGCGATCCCTCATTGTGGTGGCCCGTCGTGGGCCGCAACAAGAAGGCGATCACGCTCGACTTGCGCCAGGCCGAGGGCCAGCAGGTACTGAAGGATCTCGCAGCGAAATCGGATTTCCTGATCGAGAACTTCCGGCCCGGCACGCTCGAGAAATGGGGCCTCGGCTGGGAACAACTTTCGGCGGTCAATCCGCGCCTGATCATGGTGCGCGTGTCCGGCTATGGCCAGACCGGGCCCTACGCGCCGCGCGCGGGCTTCGGCGCGATCGGCGAGGCGATGGGCGGCCTGCGCTACGTGGTCGGCGATCCCTCCACACCGCCGTCGCGGGTCGGCATCTCGATCGGCGATTCACTCGCCGCGACTTTCGCCTGCATTGGCGCGCTCTCGGCCCTCAATTACCGCGAGCGAACCGGGCGCGGCCAGGTGATTGACTCGGCAATCTACGAGGCCGTGCTCGGCATGATGGAATCGCTGATCACCGAATACGACAAGACCGGCCATATCCGCGAGCGCACCGGCGCGATCCTGCCGAATGTCGCGCCGTCCAATGTCTACCCGACCAGGGACGGCCTGGTGCTGATCGCCGCGAACCAGGACACCGTGTTCCGGCGTCTGTGCGAGGCGATGGGCCGTGACGAACTCGCCTTCGATGCGCGTTACGACAGCCATCAGTCGCGCGGCACGCACCAGAAGGAACTCGATGAATTGATCGGGCGCTGGACCGCAAGCCGGACGACGCGTGAGATCCTCGAGCTGATGGATCGCCAGGGCGTGCCGGCGGGGCAGATCTATCGCGCGCCGGAAATGCTGGAAGACCCGCATTTCATCGCGCGCGAGGCAATCGTAACCGTCGATCACCCGCAGTTCGGGAAGCTGCGGATGCAGAATGTCGCGCCGCGGCTCTCCGAAACCCCAGGCGGGATCCGGGCACCGTCACCGGCGCTCGGCCAGCACAACGACGCGATCTACCTCGAACTCCTCGACATGCCCCGCGAACGCTACGAGCGGCTCAAGGCCGCCAAGGTCATTTGAACGAGTAGCTCACGTCCACGCCGTAGCTGCGGCCCGGCGCGTCGTGGATGAACGAGCCGCCGAACTCCGGCGCGGGAATGATTTCGGCGAGGTATTCCTTGTCGGTGAGGTTCCGGCTCCACGCGGTGACGCCCCAGTTCTCGCCCTGCACGCCGGCGCGCAGGTTGAGGATGGCGTAGGCGTCGCGCTTCATCTTGTCGAACGTGCCCTGGCCGAAGCCGAAATAGCCGAACAGATTCGGAACGGTCTCGTCCTGAACCGGGTGGAACCAGGTCTCGCCCACCGCCGACACGTCGAGGCGCGAGACAAACGCGACATCGCCGAAGGGCAAGTTGAGGTCGATGCCCACGTTTGCCGTGTACTTCGGCGCGGACGGGAT
>JANPCY010000411.1:0-1548 GCA_031431175.1 Steroidobacteraceae bacterium
CTCAACAACTGGCTGCGTCTTGCGGGTCCGAGTTTTGATGCTTCACTCGCGCTCGAATTCCTGGGCTTCCGGCTTGCCGACGTTCGCGAAGGTCTTGCTTCCGTGCGCGGGAAGCGCCCGGCGAAATTCGATCAGCCCTGACCGGGTGACGTGCTGATCAGACCGTGCATGCCGGATCGGCGGTGCAGTGCGGATATGCGCGGGATCCTGCGCCACCGGTCGTCCGTCGCGGCAACCGCCATTGCGACTCGCGTTCGCCATCGCTAGTATCTGAACCTGCCTTGGGGTGGTCTTGAAGACCTGAGACGCCGGTTGCCTGACAGGCGCACCGACGAACCCGTTGAACCTGATCCGGTTAGGACCGGCGTAGGGAGCAGGCGTGTTTCGAAAATCAGCCCAGTTCATTTTCCTGGCGGGTGCCGCAACCTGGCTGTCGCACGCATTTGCCGAGGCGCCGACACCACTGGCCGAGGTGGTCGTGACGGCGAGCCTGCGCTCCATTCCGGCCAGGGAATTGTCGGCGAGCGTCTCGATTATCGCCGGCGACGACGTCGCGAATGCCGCCGTCCAGCATCTCGAGGAGCTGTTGCCGCAAGTGCCGTCGCTATCCTGGGCCGGCGCCAGTTCGCGGCCGCGGTTTTTTCAGTTGCGAGGCATCGGTGAACTGGAGCAATACCAGGGCGCACCGAATCCCTCGGTGGGATTCCTGGTTGACGAGATCGACTTCAGCGGCATCGGAATGATCGCCTCGCTGTTCGACGTGGAGCAGGTGGAAGTGCTGCGCGGCCCCCAGGGCACCCGTTATGGAGCGAACGCGCTTGGCGGATTGATCAAGGTCAAGACCCGTGATCCTTCCGCCACGCGGGACATGCATGCCGAGGCAGGCGTGGGCGATGATGGCATGTGGATGGCGGGCATTGCCGCGGGCGGCGCCCTGTCTTCCGGCAATGCGGGTGCGGCAACCTGGCGCGCAGTCCTGCATCGCGCGGTCAGCGACGGATTCCGGCATAACACATATCTCGGGCGCGACGACACGAATGGCCGCGATGAGTTGACTGCGCGACTCAAGTTCCGCATTCAGACGGCAACAAACTGGCGCGCCGACCTTGGTGTGATGTACGGCGATTTCGACAATGGCTATGACGCCTTCGCCATCGACAACAGCTTCACGACGCTGTCCGACCGGCCGGGCCGTGATTCGCAGGAATCCCTGGGTGCATCGCTCGACGTCGGCTATTCAGGATGGAACGGCTTGCTGCTGCGCTCGATCACCGCCTGGGCCGATTCCGACATCGAGGC
Organism: Steroidobacteraceae bacterium; assembly: GCA_031431175.1. GTDB lineage: Bacteria > Pseudomonadota > Gammaproteobacteria > Steroidobacterales > Steroidobacteraceae > SCUD01. The sequence goes on from JANPCY010000411.1 coordinate 1,300, forward strand.
GAGCTTCGACGCGGACTGGGGCAATGACGTCGCCTGGGGTGCGGTGGGTCCCTACAATTTCTTTTCCAGTACGCTGCGCGATCGCCAGACACTGAGCCAGGATCTTCGACTCATGTCGTCGGCCGCCGGCGACTGGTCCTGGCTCGCCGGCGCCTGGATCTCGCAGCTCGAGGAAGCCAACCACATCTCGGACGATGGCCTTTACCTGGAAGATGCATTCGTGCGCCTCCTCGACAGCCGCTATCGCGC
>JANPCY010000412.1:0-1877 GCA_031431175.1 Steroidobacteraceae bacterium
GAGAAACCGCGCTATGACGGCAAGTGCCGACAGGGTGTCGCCAATCCTCCGAAAGATATTCCGCCGGTGGTGCGCTTCAAGAATCCGCTGGAAGGCGCGGTGGTGGTCGAAGACCTGATCCGCGGCAAGGTGGTGTTCCAGAACACGGAGCTCGACGACTTGATCATCGAGCGTTCCGACGGCAATCCGACCTACAACTTCTGCGTGGTGGTCGACGACTACGACATGAAGGTCACGCACGTGATCCGCGGCGTCGATCACCTGAACAACACGCCGCGCCAGATGAACATGCTGCGTGCCATGGGCGTCGAGCCGCCGGTTTATGCGCATCTGCCGATGATCCTCGGCCCGGACGGCACCAAGCTCTCCAAGCGTCACGGTGCCGTGTCGGTGCTGTACTACCGTGAACAGGGCTACATGCCCGAGGCGCTGCTGAATTACCTTGCGCGGCTCGGCTGGTCGCACGGGGACCAGGAGATTTTCACGCTCAAGGAAATGCGCGCCTTGTTCGACATCGCGGATGTCAACAAGTCGGCCTCAGCGATCAACCCGGACAAGCTCGCGTGGATCAGCCAGCAGCACATGATGCGTCTGTCGCCTTCGCGCATCGCGGTGGAATTGCACTGGCAGCTCGAGCGGCTGGGTGTGGAAGTTTCGGCGGGCCCACCGCTGGAGGCGGTCGTCGAGGCGCAGCGCGAACGGTCGAAGACCGTGAAGGAGATGGCACTGGCGAGCCGCTTCTTCTTTGAGGCGCCCGCATCCTACGAAGACAAGGCCGCCCGGAAGTACCTGGCAGCCGAATCGATGCCAGTCCTTGCGCAGGCGCGCGCGATACTGGCGGCACTCGTGGAATGGACCACGCCGGCGATCCACGAGGCCATTCAGGCACTCGCGGAGGCCGGTGGCGTAGGGCTCGGCAAAGTCGCGCAGCCGCTGCGCGTGGCGGTGTCGGGCGGCGGCGTGTCGCCGCCGATCGATCAGACATTGGCGTTACTCGGCCGGGACCAGACGCTTGCGCGTATCGACCAGGCAATCGGCTATGCGGGCAGTAACGGCGCCTGAGCGGGCACTCTGAAGTTTCCGCGATCGACCAAAGCTGACTCGACGACCGACATCGAGTGCCGGACCTTGTTCGAGATTACATCCAACCTGTCGCTCATGCCATTGAACAACATGAGGTTGCTATTGACGATGATCAGATACAGATCCGGATCGCTCGGGTTGCTTTGCTGCGCCGTTCATAAGAAAACACAGCCGGGGAAAGCATTTTTCACTGCAAGCAGAGCCATGATCTACGGCACAACGCGAGGACCCAGGGAAGTAATCTCGTTATGTAAATTGAAAGCGTGATCTGTTAAAGCGTATGGTCAAAAAAATAATCGGCAGTTGATGCGGATGACGCCAGATGGCAAATGGCGTCACAGATCAGGGGATTTTTGTGCGCAATGGCGGCGCTTACCGCACCCATTGCCCGGATGTTTGCCCGGCGGCGCTGATACGCTTGAGGGCGCTGCACGCGGCGCAGGGCAGCGCCCCAGGGGCCGTGAAAGTCGTCATGATCAGCGTGGACGGCGAGCGCGACACGCCCGCGGCACTGAAAGCGTATCTCGCACCTTTGTCGCCAGATTTTATAGGCTTGACCGGCGATTCGCGGATCACGACCACGATTGCCGCGCAGTTCTCCGCGGTGTTCTTCAAAGAGCCGCCCGGCAAAGACGGCAGCTACAACGTGATGCATTCCGACCAGGTCTTTATGGTCGATAAAAAGGGGCGTTTGCGGGCGTCCTTCGTCAATGCGTCGGTTGAGGACATGGCGAAAATTACGGCGCTGCTGATTCAGGAGCCCGGCTGAGTTTGCAGCCCAGGCATTGAACGGC
>JANPCY010000413.1:0-3516 GCA_031431175.1 Steroidobacteraceae bacterium
GCCCGCCGCTACGACACGGCGCTGCTCGGCCAACTGCCACTTGAGGCACGCATCCGCGAACAGGTGGATGGCGGCACGCCGACCGTGGTCGCCGATCCGGCGTCGCAGACGGCGGGAATTTTCCACGCCATAGCCCGGCGAGCCGCCGGCAGGCTGGCCGCGAGTGCGAGGCAGGGCGCGGTGACCCTGCCGACGATCAGCATCGAGGACGGGTGATGAGCATCAAGTCAGACCGCTGGATCCGGCGCATGGCGGCGCAGGGAATGATCGAGCCATTCGAGACCGGGCAGGTCCGGGTCGCCGACGGCCACAAGATCATCTCCTATGGCACATCGAGTTACGGCTACGACGTGCGTTGCGCCGGTGAATTCAAGATCTTCACGAACATCAATTCGACGATCGTGGACCCGAAGAGCTTCGACACGAACAACTTCGTCGACCTGCGGGCGGATGTCTGCATCGTGCCGCCGAATTCATTTGCGCTCGCGCGCACCGTCGAATACTTCCGGATCCCGCGTAGCACGATGGTGATCTGCCTCGGCAAGAGTACCTATGCGCGCTGCGGAATCATCGTGAATGTGACACCGCTCGAACCTGAGTGGGAGGGGCACGTGACACTCGAATTTTCCAACACCACGCCGCTGCCCGCCAGGATCTATGCCAACGAGGGCGTCGCGCAGATGCTGTTCTTCGAGTCCGACGAGATCTGCGAGACCTCCTACCGGGACCGGGGCGGAAAGTACCAGGGGCAAACCGGGGTCACGCTGCCACGGACCTGAGCAGATCAGTTCCCTGGCCGGTAAGCCTTGATGTAAGTCTGGAAGAGCTTCTTGCCATCGCGACGCTGTTCGGCCTGCACGGCGACGTTGCCGAGCGTCGGCGCGTACCACAGCAGTACCTCGCGCGTGCTGCCGTCGCGGGCGCTACGGTACAGGAGGGTGTCGAGTTCGCCGAGCGCAGTCTTCAGGCGCTCGCTCCTCAGCAGGGTGTAACGGTAATACTTGACGCTGTCCTTCTCGATCATCGCGACCATGCCGGGCTCCATGCCTCCGTTCAGGCGCAACAACACGAGTGCCTGCATCGATACGGCATCCTGCAAGTCGGGCTCCACCGCGATGTCGACAGCGGTGCCTTCGGCGACGCCTTTCACGCGGCCGGACGCCCAGTCAAAATCGAGCGAGACCTCCTTCTCGGACCACTTCATGCCGTCGTTGAATCGGTAGCTCAGGGGTCGCATGCGGGCGGCTTCGAGCTGGAAGGTCGAACGCTGCTCGAGGGTGCCTCCTGCGATCAGGCGGGCGAGCCCTCGCGCATTCGAGCGCGATTCGATGATCCACTGGTCAGGCGTGTCCGTGCGGCGCAGCTCCGTGCGGCTGGTGCCGACGGACATGTTGCCGTACTTGACATCGTATTCCGCAATGAAGGGCGCCAGCCGCGGCTCTTCCGCGCGGGCGGAATGCGCATTGGCCGCGGCAATTGCCGCCAGCATCACGATCGCGCCAATCTTCATTGCACATCCTCGATGACCGGTGTCGTGAGTGGCCGGCCATCCAGCATGGCCGCGCCGTCCTTCCACTCCAGGCGCCCGGTGGCGAACCAGCCTACCGCGCGCGGATAAATGATGTGCTCGAGCTGCTGAACGCGCGCTGAAAGCGACTCCTCGGTGTCGCCGGGATTTACGGCGAGCCGCCCCTGGATGACCGCGGGGCCCGCGTCGAGCTGCTCGGTGACAAAATGGACCGTACAACCGTGCCGCGCGTCGCCGGCCTCGAGAACCCGTCGGTGGGTATGCAAGCCGCGATGGGCTGGCAGCAGCGAAGGGTGGATATTCAGCAGACGACCCTGCCAATGGCGCACGAAGCCTGCATCGAGGATGCGCATGAATCCCGCCAGCACGACAAGATTCGCACCGCGCTGCTCGAGAATCGTGGTCAAGGCGTGGCCAAGAGCTGCGCGATCGGCGCCGCGCGCGGGCTCGACGACTTCGGTGGCGAGACCACAGCGGCGCGCTTCAGCAAGTCCTGCGGCACCCGGCTGGTCGCAGATGACGGTTACCACGCGTCCAGCGATCCGGCCGGCGGCCGCGGCACTGGCCAGCGCAAGCATGTTGGAGCCGCGACCCGAGATCAGCACGGCGAATGGCAGGGCGCGCTCCATCAGCCGAACTGTACGCCCTCGCCAGGGCAGGCTTCGCCGATGATCGTGGCCTGCTCGCCGCAGGAACCCAGCAGAGTGATGGCCGCGCCGGCGGCCTCTGGCGACACCAGCACGACCATGCCGATGCCACAATTGAAGGTCCGGTGCATCTCGACATCGGTAATCGCGCCGCTGTCCTGAATCCACTGCCAGACCGGATCGCGCTGCCAAGCGCGGGCCTCGAGGCGCACGCCGAGACCCTGCGGCAGCACCCGCGGGATGTTGTCCGTGAGGCCGCCACCGGTGATATGCGCGAGCGCATGGACATCGGCTGCTGGCAGCAGTTGCAGAATGGATTTCACGTAGATCCGCGTCGGCTCCAGCAACAAGTCAAAGAGCCGCGCGCCGCCAATACGTGTTTCGGCACCGGCCCCGGTCTGTGCGATGAGCTGGCGGATCAGCGAGTAGCCGTTCGAGTGTGGTCCCGAAGAGGCGAGGCCGATGACGACATCGCCGATGCGTGTCCGCGCGCCGTCGACGATCCGGTCTTTCTCCACGACGCCGACGCAAAAGCCTGCGAGGTCGTAATCCTCGCCCTGGTACATGCCGGGCATCTCCGCGGTTTCGCCGCCGACCAGCGCGCAGCCCGCCAGCTGGCAGCCCGACGCGATGCCGGCGATGACCCGCGCGGCGACCTCGACCGACAAGCGGCCGGTCGCATAGTAATCGAGGAAAAACAGCGGTTCGGCGCCCTGCACGACGACATCGTTGGCACACATCGCGACGAGATCCTGGCCGACGCCGTCATGACGCCCGCAGTCGATCGCGAGCCGCAGCTTGGTGCCGACGCCGTCCGTGCCGGCGACCAGCACCGGCTGTCGCCAACGGCCGACCGGCAGCTCGATCATCGCACCGAAGCCGCCGACGCCTGCCAAGACCTCAGCGCGGAGTGTGCGGGCGACGTGGGGCTTGATCCTTTCGACCAGCGCCTCGCCGGCATCAATATCGACGCCGGCATCCCGGTATGTCAGCGGTGGGCGTCGGGTCATCGGTCCGGATCAGGCTCTGCTGGGGAGGCCCGTGTGCCGGGCAGTGTACTATTGTAATGATGAACCGGATGCGACGTTGGCTCGCTGCACTGGCAATTGCCGCACTCGTGCCGCATGCCGATGCGGCATCCCTTGGCGACATGTACACGGTAACGGTACCGGTCACGGGCCAGGGCGAGGCCGCTCAGCAAGCCGCATTTCGTGAGGCGATGCGCGACATCCTGATCCGCGCGACCGGCCGCCGCGATGCTGCCAATATCGAAAGCCTGGCGCCACTGGTCGCCCAGGCCGGCAGGCATGTCGTGAGCTTCCGGCGCGCAACAGGCGGCCA
>JANPCY010000414.1:0-4247 GCA_031431175.1 Steroidobacteraceae bacterium
CTCGCACAGGCGTATGCGCTCAAGTATCAGCAGAATCTGTCGCACCTCGTGCTATGCAGCACGTTTCACAGCACCAGGCAGTTGAACAAAGTGTTTCAGACGATGCTGGCCAACATGACGCCCGAACTTCGCGGGCGCATCGAGAAGATGGAGCAGGCGGGGCTGTTCGGCAAGGGCAAGGACTTCGAGAAGAACCGCTACACGGCGGACTACATGGTGGCCGCGTGGGGCGAGGGATATTTCCCGTACCTCTACGGACGCCGCCCCGATCCCAACTTTGACCCCGCGGGAATGGGAAACATGTCGTGGGACCTGTATCGAGCGATGTGGGGATCGAGTGGCGAGTTCGTGATCGATGGCAACCTCACGGCGGTCGAGTACGCGGATCGTCTGGGATCCATCCACGTGCCGACTCTCATTACGGTCGGCGACCACGACCAGGTGGACCCGTCGATCTCGCGGGACATGCAGGCGAGGATTCCAGGTTCGACGCTGGTCGTCCTGCCGGAGAGCGGACACACGACGTTCGCAGATCAGCCGGCGCTATTCCTGAAGACGGTCGACGATTTCGTGCATGGCACGGCGGAGTGAGCCGGGCGCGCGGGTCCGCGTCAGCTCAATTCACGGGCGCCATGAGGTGCTGAATCGGCGTGCCCGCCCACATCACATACGGCGTTGAAGTGTCCGGGTCGGCGTCCTTCGGATATTGGTCGTAGAAAGCGGCATCCGCTCCGACAATCATGATGTGCGGCCCGGTCTTGATCCAGTGGTTGTCCGCCGCCGGCGCCGTGGCATACGGGTCGGTGTTGCTGGCGTCTGTGCCGCCCGCGAGCATGTACATCAAGCCGACCTTGCCGGCGGGCGGCGTCCCGTGATTCATGAACGCCTGCATCCATCCGTCAGAATTCTTGTCCCAGCACATCGGGTCAGGGCCGGGCGTCTGCTGACTGTCGGGCATGCAGGTGAAGGGATTCGTGCCCTCGCGCAGCGTGCGCATCTGGCCATCGGCCGTCATGGCCACAATGGTCGCAGCCTTGCCGATGGCTGGTGGCGCCGCAGACATGGCACTCGCGATCAATTGCTCGTCGGTGGGCATCGCGGCCGTGTCGTCGGCCGCCTGGGCGATGAGCGTCGCGCAAACGAGTGTGGCACCCGCCATGAAACTGATTACTACGTTCTTGCTGTTCATCGAATTTAACTCCTTGCGGCGTGGAATGGTATCAGACTGGTGATGGCCCCTCGGCCAGGTAGATCTTCGTCGCCCAGCACCACCGGCTCCCTCGCTTCTCCACCCGAATGTTCCCTTCTCGGGCAAGCTCCTCGATGAGCGGGAAATGCACCGCCAGTGCGTCGCTGAAAGGGTACCACTGCTCCTCGACTTGCGTAACGACGGCGAACCGGGCGCGAGCCCGATCCAGAATCCGGTCCTCTCGCGAGAGGGTCAATACCGGAAAGACAATCCGGCCGCCAGGTGAGAGGTGATCGGGGGCGCGATTCAGGATTTCGAGGATCCACCGCGCTCCGTCGCGCCCGGCGTCGCTGGGAATGCCCGGCGGGTACCATCCCGAGAGGCGATCGAGCGGCTCCGCGACTCCGGCCACGTCGTCGACAATGAGATCGAACACTTGCCCCTGCCACGGGTCGAACGAGCTGCCGCACCGGGCGTCGACACGAACGCCGTTCCGCTCGGCGTTGGCACTCGTCAACCGGACGGCTTCGGGACTCAGATCGGAAGCGCACACGGACGTGCCCGGAGGCAGCAGCCGCGCCAGCACAACCGCGACGACCCCACTACCGCACCCCAGGTCGAGCACTGACTGACATGGCTGGCCCAACGCGCCGCGGGCCGCCCGCAGCAACAAGACGGTCGTGGAGGTGGGATGGAACACGTCGGGCGTGATGGCGACGGTAATCGCCTCGGCATCGCCGAGCTTCTTGTCCCGATAACTGAACTCAGAAGGCGCCATCGGTGTCCCCAGTGTCCGCGAGAAAGAGTACCAATCGGGGCTGAGGCGCGCTACCAGTGCGAACCCGCTATCGAGGTCAGCGGCGGGCCTTGGGGAATGGCTGGTCAGGCCGCCTATGCCTCGATTCGATGGCACGACGTGGATTCAGTAACAGTTGCGGTCGATGGCGCGATTATGGGCAAGGGGAGGAAAATCGAGGCGTTTGCGAGAATTGCGTCATCATTGGAACTTTGTCTCTCCACTCGTGTCCCACGGCTTGGCAAGCCACACCTGCTGATCGGCTAGGGGGAGGCAACATGAGGATTCATCGTGCCGCGTTCACTTTCGTAGTCGCGGGTCTCTGTGCCGGTCTTCTGATGAGTTGCGGTGGGGGCTACGGTGGCGGGGGTTCCCCCCCAGCGGCAACGCTGACAATTTCGGTTTCACCCACAACGATCACGCTGGGCCAAAGTGCCACAGTCACATGGAACTCGAACGCCTCCTGCACGGCGAGCGGAGCATGGAGTGGTACTAAGGCCGTAAGTGGCAGTGAGACGGTGACACCGACCCAGGCCGGCAACTTCACCTATACGCTGAAATGCTCCGGCGGCGGGTACGGTTCCAGTGAAAGTAAGTCGGCCACGCTCACAGTAAACCTGGCAGCGGTCGCCGGGCTTTGGTCCGGCAATGGCTGCTGCTTCAGGTCAGATCCCTTCCCGGTGACCGGAATCACGAACGACTCCGGTGATTACCGATTCCTGCTACTCGGTACACACTACGTCGGAAAAAAGGGAGCGACACAAACCGCATACGCGATGTGCCAATCGTGCCTGGCGGGCACACCCGTGACTGATTCCAACAACTTCAAGCTGCTCGCTATCACGCCGCGTGTGTCGGTTCGTGAAAGCATTAAAGCACCCAAGCTGACGACTCAATCGGAAACCGTTGATTTCACGGTGCCATACGACCAGCAATTCGAGCGACCGTCCAGCGCCGCTACCGTCCAGGGTGTCTATACGACGAACCTGGGCACCGGTTATACGTTGACGATCGCCATCGATGCTACCGGCCAAGTCACCGGCAACGACACCAACGGGTGCAACCTCGCAGGCAATGTTTCGACCAGTCACTCCGCCAGCAACTATTACGATGTCGTACTCGACGTTTCCACATGCGGGAACAGTAATGGCCGTTACAACGGCAACGCGGCGCTGATCTTCGATAGCACCGGTCGCGCGACGGTCTTGTTCCTCTCAGCGTCGAACGCCAACGCGGCCATCGGCTGGTCGCTAAGCCGATAACCGGCAGCCTGCATCTACGCGGTCATGAACTGGTGTGTGATTGCCCCGGCGGCCGCCGGTGGGCCTCGACAGACTTGGCGGCCCTAGTTCCGGGCTGGTCTTGCAGATCGGCCTTTACAGTCCGCCAGGCCGCGCTGCAGGAATTGCGGGTCACTCGGCGAGTCGCACGTGCGCCCACCGATGCCATCCTTTCACGGCGCGACCTGGATGCAGTAACAGAAACCACGGCGCGGGGCCGGGGTCTCGTGGTCAATCGATCATGACGTTTAGTTCAACTTGCGGCATCTCGCGATGCCGAGCAGCGGCACATCCCGTCTTTACCCGCTCTTGCCAGTGGCTGCCGTTGCCGCCCAGAACGAGACTGCGGCGTTGAATTCCCCCGCATGGAAGGCCCAGGCTTCGGGTCCTGCCTCATCGCCGGCAAAGCGTCCGAGCCGCCGGGCGCAATCAAAGAACCCTGGGGCCGGGAGGCCGCCCCGCGCCTTGCTGATTACGATGGCCGCTATGAAGGGGCGGTCGGCCGCCGCATCCTCCGCCATGAGATGGTCCAATGCCTCGGTCACCTGATGAATGGTATTCGGGGGTGTCAGCCCCAGAGCCTTGGCAAGCTCCAGATAGGTGATCGGAACCCGCTGCTCGGCGATCTTTTGAAGGTGCTCTCGAAGCCGTGAAACGATCGTCTGAGGCGTTTTCCCATCGACGTTCGTCGTCGCGGCGAAGTCCTCTGCTATGAACGCCATGGAATTGCCCCGTTTCAGTGGCCGGATAGTCGTCACAGTCTAAGCCGCTTGTGACCTTGCCCCATATCGTGGACGGTTTCGCGCTAGAAAATCGCTGCTGCTGAAGACCCGGATTCCTGACGCTTGCGGACAAACTCGCTCGGGGTCAGGTTGCCGAGAGAGCTGGGCGCCCCGGACATGCGCCGCCTACGCAGCATGCGGACTGTCCAGGGTGCGGGTATGTTCGATCAGCTCGTAGCTCACGCCCTCACGGACGAGAT
>JANPCY010000415.1:0-2584 GCA_031431175.1 Steroidobacteraceae bacterium
GCCAACCAGCGGTGTCGAGGAGCGCAGCGTCGGCACGGCCTGGCGCTGCATGTTTGAGCCCATCAGCGCGCGGTTCGCGTCGTCGTGCTCCAGGAACGGGATCAGCGCGGCTGCAACCGATACGATCTGGCGCGGCGACACGTCCATGTAATCGATGCGATCCGCAGGCATCAGAGTGAACTCGTTCTGGTGTCGGCACGAGACCAGGTCACCCTCGAAGCGGCCCTTGGCGTCAAGTGGCGCATTCGCCTGCGCGATGACGAATTCGCTTTCCTCGATGGCCGACAGGTAGTCGACTTCACCGGTCACGCGCCGCTCACGCACACGCCGATACGGCGTCTCAAGGAAACCGTACTTGTTGGTGCGCGCGTAGACGGCCAGCGAGTTGATCAGACCGATATTTGGTCCCTCAGGCGTCTCGATCGGGCAGACGCGGCCGTAATGAGTCGGGTGCACGTCGCGGACTTCAAACCCGGCCCGCTCGCGCTTCAGGCCGCCCTCGCCGAGCGCCGAGACACGCCGCTTGTGCGTGATCTCCGACAGTGGGTTGTTCTGGTCCATGAACTGCGACAACTGCGAGGATCCGAAGAACTCCTTGACCGCCGCGGCCACCGGCTTCGCGTTGATCATGTCCTGCGGATTGATGTCCTCGTTTTCTGCCAGTGTCAGGCGCTCCTTGACCGCGCGCTCGACCCGCACCAGCCCGATGCGGAATGCGACTTCCGCCATCTCGCCGACGCAGCGCACGCGGCGGTTTCCCAGATGGTCGATGTCATCCACCTTGCCGTCGCCATTCTTGATTGCGATAAGCGTGCGCAGTACGTCGACCACGTCCGACGTCGTCGCGCCGTACTTCCCGAACAGGTTGCGCGCGACATCATCCTTGCGTTGGTCCGCGATCGTGCCGAAGTAGCGGCCGTCAAAGAGAATGCCCGGCTGCTCGAGCCAGCGCTCGGCCTCGGGGCCTGCGAGATTCGACGGAAACTCGCGGTTGACGCGGCGGTTGAACTTCATGCGACCGACCGCTGACAGGTCGTAGCGCTCGGAGTTGAAGAACAGGTTGTGGAACAGGTTCTCGGCCGCGTCCTTTGTCGGCGGCTCACCCGGACGCATCATCCGGTAGATTTCGATCAGTGCCTCGAGGCGGGTCGTGCTCGCGTCGATGCGCAGCGTGTCGGAGACATATGGACCTCGGTCCAGGTCATTGACGTACAGAGTGCCGATCTCCGTCACACCGGCCTTCATGAAGCGCTCGACCAGCGCGGCGTTCAGTAAATCATTCGCTGCGGCGAGCACCTCGCCGGTTTCCTTGTCCACAACGTCATGACCCAGGATCCTGCCCTCGAGGTACTCGAGCGGCACGCCCAGTCGCTTGATGCCGGCTTCCTCGAGCTGGCGCACGTGGCGCGCCGTGATCCGGCGGCCCTCCTCGACGACCACCTTGCCCCCGGCGCTGATCTCGAACATCGCGGTCTCGCCGCGCAGGCGCTCCGGCACGAGCTCAAGCTCCGGCCCCTTCTTGGTCAGGTGCACGATATTCTTGTCGAAGAACAGATCCAGGATCTCGGGATTCGAGTAGCCGAGGGCGCGCAACAGGATCGTGACCGGCAGCTTGCGGCGGCGGTCGATGCGCGCGAACACGCAGTCCTTCGCGTCAAATTCAAAATCAAGCCAGGAGCCGCGATACGGAATCACGCGCGCCTGGAACAGCAGCTTGCCGGAGCTGTGGGTCTTGCCCTTGTCGTGATCGAAGATAACGCCCGGGCTGCGGTGCAGCTGGGAGACGATGACTCTCTCGGTGCCATTGACGATGAACGTGCCGTTCTCCGTCATCAGCGGCAGCTCGCCGAGATAGACTTCCTGCTCGATCGCGCGCTTGACGCGCGATGCGCCTGGCGATTCCTTGTCCATCACACGAAGTCGCAACCGCACGCGCATTGGCGCCGCATAGGTCAGGCCGCGCAGCTGGCATTCCTTGACGTCGAACACCGGCTCGCCCAGGTAGTAATAGACGTACTCCAGCGTCGCATGGCCCGAGTAGCTCTTGATCGGAAACACGCTCTGGTACGCGGCGTGCAGACCGGCCCGCTTCAGGTGCCGGTCGATGATGGCCCGTTCCTGTTCCTCCGAAAGCAGCCTGCCGCCTGCGACCTGCCCGCCTGAGTGCGAGCTGAGTTCCGCGTGCAGTGCCCGGGACTCGTCCAGCTGCAGAAACTGCGCGTAGGACTCGGTCTGGATCGCGAGCAGCGGTGGCACCTCCAGAATTCCCTGGCGCTTGCCAAAGTTCTTCCGGATGCGCTTCTTTTCAGTGAACGTATAGGCCATCGGGGTCACCCTATTCATGAATGAGCAAAACCGGCGTACCGGCCAGCACCGCGTGGCCTGCACCCTTCAGGGTGCAGGCTGTGCTGCGCCGGTCGCGCGGACTGCGGGGCCATTTGCCCTCGCACGGAGATCGTTACTTGACCTCAACCGTTGCGCCGACATCCTCGAGCTGTTTCTTGATCTTCTCGGAGTCGGCCTTTGACACGGCTTCCTTGACCTGCGAGGGCGCGCCCTCGACCAGGTCCTTCGCCTCCTTGAG
>JANPCY010000416.1:0-4716 GCA_031431175.1 Steroidobacteraceae bacterium
ATCAGCTGAAATGCGAGCGCCGCCCACATCGGTAGAATTTCAAACAGCGAGCGGGCATCGCCCGGCACGATGCGATTCGCCTTGAATACGACAAATGGCAGCAACAGAAGCGCCGTGACTCCGACCAGGCTGAGCAGCGCGCCCAGCGGGTCGATCGGATGCGTTCGATGCAGTGTCGTGCTCACTTCAGCAAGCCCCTGGACTTCAGATAGTCCTCAGCGACCGACTCGGCGGACTCGCCGTTGATTTGCACTCGCGCGTTCAGCGCCTGCAGTGTTGGGCCGCTGAAACTCTGCATCAGCGGCCTCAGGATCTCAGCGATCCGCGGATTGGCTTTGAGTGCTGCTTCGCGGATGATCGGAACGGGCGCATACACCGGTTGGTCATGCTTGTCATCCACCAGGACCTGAAGATCCGCCGCGACGATGCCGCCATCGGTGCCATACACCATGGCTGTGTTGGTGCCATTTGTCCGCGCCGCGGCGGCCCCGATCGTCGCTGACGTTTCGCCGCCGGCGAGCACGATCAACTGATCGGAATTCATCGTAAAGCCGTAGGTCTTCTGTAGCGAGCGCAGCGTCCCCGCATTCGCGAACTCCGCGGAACAGGCGAGCACGACCTTGCCGCCGCCCGCCACCCAGCGCGCGAAGTCGCTCATCGTCTGCAGGTGGTTGGTCCCGGCCACATCCTTGCGCACCGCCAGGGCCCAGGCGTTGCTGGCATTCGCCGGCGTCAGCCAGACGATCTGATTGGCCTGGTAGTCGAGGCGGGAGCCCAGCTCGTAACCCTTCTGCAGGTCTTTCCAGGCCGGGTCGGATGCCCGATTGAAAAAGAAACCCGCATTGCCGGTGTATTCAATGTAGATATCGATCTCTCCCGCGATCAACGCCTTGCGGACGACCGGCGTCGCGCCGAGCGTCGTGCGGTCCACGGTCTTGATCCCGTCCGCGTTGAGCAGCAGGCGGATCATGTGCCCGATCATCACCGACTCGCTCGAGAGCTTCGAGGAGACGACCACGGCGGCGTGCACCGGAGCCAAGGTGCCGAGCAAGAGCACCACGGTCACACTCAACGACTTCAGGATCTTCGACATCCGGCACAAGTTGTCGGTTCTTGCCCGGCGCGTCAAGCCCGTGACGCGGACCATGCCGCGCTCTTGCAAATGCACATGGGGCATGGTCACATCTCTCGAATGTCGGGTGCAACACGCTCCTCATGAAATTGAGCGCACGAGCGGTGGTCATCGGCGGCGGCATTGTTGGCGCGAGCGTGCTGTATCACCTTGCCAAGATCGGCTGGACCGACGTGCTGCTCCTCGAGAAGAGCGAACTGACCTCCGGTTCGACCTGGCATGCGGCCGGCGGCATGCACACCTTCAACGGCGAGGCCAATATCTCGCTGCTCCAGAAATACACGATCGACCTCTATCGCGAGATCGAGGCGCTGTCCGGCCAGTCCTGCGGGCTGCACCCGAACGGCGGGCTCATGCTGGCGGCAACGCAGGGCGAGCTCGACAGCCTGAAGCTCATCTGTTCGCGCGCCCGCTACCTTGGCATGGAAACCGGGATGATCTCGCTCGCTGAGGCGCAAAAGCTCAATCCGCTGATCGACACCCGGTACTTCATCGGCGCGCTCTGGCGTGCCGACGGCGGCCACTGCGATCCGTCAGGCACCACGCATGCCTATGTCAAGGCGGCGCGCCTGCTCGGTGCATCGGTCGAGCGCTTCACGCGCGTGCTGTCGTTCGCACAGCGAACCGACGGCTCATGGGACGTGGAGACTGACAAAGGTACGGTGCATGCCGAGCACGTCGTCAATTGCGCAGGGCTGTGGGCGCGCGAGATCGGCCGCATGGTCGGCATCGAGCTGCCGGTGCTTGCGATGGAGCATCACTACCTCATCACCGAGGACATTCCGGAACTGAAGGACCTCCCACGCGAGTTCGTCAACACGACCGATTACGCCGGCGAGATCTACGTGCGCCAGGAGCGCGGCGGAGTGCTGATCGGAACCTACGAGCCGCACGGCGTCATCTGGTCGCCTGTGAAAACGCCGGATGATTTTTCCATGCAGCTGCTGCCCGACGATTTTACGCGGCTCGCACCTTATTTCGAAGTCGGCTTTCAGCATTTCCCGGCGCTCGGCCGCGCGGGCATTCGTAAAGCGGTCAACGGCCCGTTCACGTTTGCCCCGGACGGCAACCCGCTGGTCGGGCCGGTCCGGGGGCTCAGGAATTTCTGGGTTGCCTGTGCAGTCATGGCGGGATTCAGCCAGGGCGGCGGCATTGGTCTCATGCTGTCGCGCTGGATGGCGGAGAACGACCCCGGCCAAGACATCCTCTCCATGGACGTCGCGCGCTTTGGCGCGTTTGCGACGCCGAAATACACGTCCATTAAAGTGCCCGAGAACTATGCACGCCGCTTCCGGCTCGCCTATCCGAACGAAGAGCTGCCCGCGGCCCGTCCCGTGCGCCGCTCGCCGATCTACGACCGGTTGAAGGCGGCAGGCGCAGTCATGGGGGCGAATTTCGGGCTCGAGCATGCCCTTTGGTTCGCACCCGAAGGCGTCGAGCCCGCGGAGATGCCGAGCTATCGACGCTCCGAAGCCTTTCCATTCGTGCGCGCTGAGTGTCAGGCCGTGCGAGCGAAAGTTGGTCTGTATGAGACGACTAATTACGGCAAGTACGAAGTGACCGGCCGCGGTGCGCGGGCGTGGCTCGATCGCGTCTTTGCCTGCCGGATCCCGCGGCGCGGACGGGTGGCGCTCGCCCCGCTGCTCAATCCGGCCGGCCGGCTCGTCGGCGACCTGTCGATCGCGTGTCTTGCCGAAGATCGCTATCTGATCGTGGGTTCGGGCTTCGTCGAGGAGTTCCACATGCGGTGGTTCTGGACCTCGGCGCCGCCCGCTGACGTGTTCGTGCGCTCTGCCGCCTCCACGTTGGCAGGCGTTTCGATCGCAGGGCCCAGGTCGCGGGACCTTGTGCAGCAACTCGTGAATGAGGACATCTCCGCTTCGGCTTTCAAGCTGTTTGCGGTCACTGAGGTGGCGGTCGGTTTCGCGCCGGCCATCCTGGCGCGCGCCGGTTTCACCGGCGAACTGGGTTATGAGATCTGGACGACGCCCGATCATTTCGCTTCACTTTATGATGACCTGTGGAACGCGGGGCGCAGCCTGGGGCTCGTGCATTTCGGCGGGCGCGCGTTGTCCTCGCTCCGACTCGAAAAGGGCTACGGATCATTCAACAAGGATTTCCGCCCCGATCACACGCCGGCGGAAACCGGGCTCGATCGCTTCGTCGACTTCGATAAACCGGATTTCGCCGGCCGTACCGCAGTGCTGGCCGAGCGCAAAATCGGCCCAAAGCGGCGGTTCGTCTTGATGGAAGTCGAGGCCGCAGACACCGAGGTGATCGGTTACGAATCGATCCTGAAGAATGGCGTGGCGGTCGGCTATGTCACGTCGGGCGCTTACGGCCATTGCACGGCCAGGAGCCTTGCCGCGGGCTACGTGCCGGCCGCGCTTGCCGGCGACGGCGAGCAATTTCAAATCGACATCCTGGGAGAAATCCGTACCGCGATCGTGCGGCGCGATCCCGTGTACGACCCGCAGGGTCTGCGATTGCGCGCCTGAAGCCGACGCCCGGTGGGGGAGCCGCAGGCTTTTCGGGGCGTCCGGAATGTCTGCCTTAAGGCGGATGATTCAGGTGGCTGAACTCCCGGTCTGGGCCGATCTGCAAGCCTCATTGCATCGGCACGAGCCCCTCGAGCAGCGTCGGTAAAAGCTCTGGCACCGTCGGTTGGACGTGCAGGCCGCGGTTGATCACGGTGCAGGGCCGGCGCGCCGTCATCACCTCGGCGGCGAGCGCCTTGCGGCCCGACGCGCGGACTCGCGCAGGCGTCATTGCCGCACGCCCGAGCGGCGGATCGTGGCTCGGTAGCTTTCAGCGGCGACTCAGTCATCGGGTGAGCTCTTGCTAATGGGTGATCTTTTTTACCACCGAATGGCATCCGGACGCGGAAGAGAGACGCTGGCCAAGGGTGGAATTGAACCACCGGCGCGCGGATTTTCAGGTGCCCGGTATACTGACTCAGCTGAACCTGAGAAAATCTAAGTCGCTGATTCCTTGAGGCCCAGCCGTCGCCAGAATCCGGCCAGATTCGCTTGAGTTGGCACAGGTCGGCTAAGCTACCAAGGCCGCGGATGGGTTGCGGCGATCAATCCGGGTTCAGGTCCAACAAGCATGGCTGATGTTTTCATTTCCTATGCCCGCAGCGACAAGGAACGCGTCGCGCCACTCGTGGCCGCCATCGAGGCGAAGGGCTGGTCGGTCTGGTGGGACCCCGAGATCGCGGCCGGCCAACAGTTCGACGACCAGATCGAAGCGGAGATTAATGCGGCCAGGGCCGTGCTGGTGGTCTGGACGCCAACGTCCGTGGCCTCCCGCTGGGTACGCGGCGAGGCTCGCGAGGCCGCCGAACGGGGCATCCTGGTCCCGGTGCGATTCGAGGACGCCCGCCTGCCGATGGACGTGCGCGCCCTGCATACCACCGATCTTGATAAGTGGGGAGAAGATCCCGAGAGCCCGCCGTTCCAGGAAATCCTGCGTGCGCTCGGTTCCATGATCGCGCGCCAGGGTGCGACCTTATCTGCGAAGGCAGGCTCCGCGCCGTCCGCTGCCGCTTCCAATCCGGCCCGCTTGTCGATCTGCGTGCTGCC
>JANPCY010000417.1:0-1523 GCA_031431175.1 Steroidobacteraceae bacterium
CGCAGTTCGGCTGCCGGTACGTAGGGTGGATTGCTCACGATGATATCGTAGCGCCGACCGCGCAATGCGCCATAGACATCGGATCGCAGCACTTTCACGCGTCGTCCGAGACCATGCCGCCGGACATTGCTGCGGGCCAGGGCCAGGGCCTGCGCCGAGACATCGGTCGCATCGATGCGGGCCTCAGGCAATGCATGGGCCGCTGCGATGGCGATGCAACCGGAACCGGTGCCGATGTCGAGCACGCGGCGCACGCGATTCGCGTCGATCCAGGGTTCGAAGGAATTCTGGCAGAGCTCCGCGATCGGCGAGCGCGGCACGAGCACGTCGCGGTTCACGCGCAATTCGTGCCCGGCGAACCAGGTGACGCCGGTCAGATAGGCCGACGGCAGGCGTTCCTCGATGCGCCGGCGCAGCAGCGTTGCGACCCGCCGCCGACCGGCCGCGGGTGCGACCCGGCGGTAGCTCTGGGGCGCCGAGTCATGTCGCAGTCGCAACGCATGGAAGACGAGCGCCGCCGCGTCATCCCGCGCATTGGCGGTACCATGACCGTAGGCCAGCCCCGCCTGCTCAAGCATGCGCGTGGCCCAGTCCAGCAACTCACCGACCCGCTGCGTGCCTGCCATCGCCCGAAGTCTAACCCGGCGCCGCGACGGGGCGCGGGCGGCTGGGTGGGATAATTGAATCGTGAAGCGCAAATTCGCCCTGCTCCTCGTGCTGATGGCCGCGCTCGCCGGCGCGGCCACTGCCTGGATCACGATAAAGAGACCCGGCGCCCCGCCCGCACTCGAGCGCGCGACGCTGCTCGATGTAGCGCGGCCTCTTCCGCAGTTCGAGCTCTTGGATCAGGCAGGCCGCGCCTTCCGGCGCGACAGCCTGCGCGGCCAGTGGACCTTGATATTCTTTGGCTTCACGAATTGCCCGGATGTCTGTCCGACCACACTCGCGACGCTTGCGGAGGTGCGCAGGCAGCTGGCCGATCTACCGGCGGGCGAACTACCGGTCGTCGCATTGGTAAGCGTGGACCCGGCCCGCGACACGCCCGAGGCGCTCGGCCGCTATGTCGCACATTTCGATCCGCAATTCCTGGGCGTCACCGGCCTGCCAGTGGCAATTGACGTTCTGACGCATGACCTGGGCGCCGCCGTTTCGATGGGTCCGGTATCTGAGGACGGCAATTACACGGTCGACCACACAGCAGCAATCTTCCTGATCGACCCGGCCGCCGCATTCAAGGCCGTTTTCTCCAGCCCGCATGCCGCTGATGTCATCGCACGCGATTACCGCAGCATCCTCGCCACGAGGAATTGACGGGCATCGCCGCAATGAGCAGCCGCAGTATTCGTGATCGGGCCTTCATCGGGCTGCAATACCTGTTGCCACAGCATTTCCTGTCACAGCTGGTTTGGTCGCTGGCGCGCGCGCGTATCGGTTGGCTGAAACACGCGCTGATTCGCGGATTCCTCCGGCATTATCCAGTTGATCTCTCGGAGGCCGAGCGCGCCAATCCGTCGAGTTATGAG
>JANPCY010000418.1:0-6308 GCA_031431175.1 Steroidobacteraceae bacterium
GCGCAAAGAATCACATGGTCGTGATGCCGGATGCGGATCCCGCGGGCGCCGCTCATGCCCTGGCAGGCGCCGCATACGGTTCGGCCGGCGAGCGCTGCATGGCGATCTCCGTCGCGGTCGCCGTCGGCGATGCCGGTGACCGGCTGGTCGAGGCCCTCAAGATAGAACTCGCGGCAATTCGCGTGCTGCCGGGTACGGCCGAGGGCGCCGACATGGGCCCGCTGGTGACGCGCGAGCACCTCGACCGCGTGCTGGGCTATGTGGCGACCGGCGTGCAGGAAGGCGCAAAGCTCGTCGTGGACGGCCGCAAGATGACTGTCGCGGGCCACGAGCGCGGCTTCTTCATGGGGCCCGTGCTGTTCGACGCGGTGACGCCGTCAATGCGCATCTATCGCGAGGAAATCTTCGGTCCGGTCCTCGTGATCGTGCGCGTGCCGGATCTCGATGCGGCGCTTAGGCTGGTCGATGGCCACGAATACGGCAATGGCACGGCGATCTTCACACGTGACGGCGGCGCCGCGCGCGAGTTCTGCCGCCGTGTCACGGCCGGCATGGTCGGCGTGAATGTGCCGATCCCGGTGCCGATGGCCTTCCACAGCTTCGGCGGCTGGAAGCGCTCTTTGTTCGGCCCCTTGCACATGCACGGGCCGGATGGCGTGCGCTTCTATACCAGGCTCAAGACCGTGACCGCGCGCTGGCCCACGGGCTCGAAGGGCGCCGAATTCACGATGCCGACGATGAAGTAATGCTCGGTCTCATGATGCAGACGCCGCTCCTGATCACCGGGATCATGCGGCATGCGGAACGGGTCAACGGGAAGGCCGAAGTCGTTTCGGTTACGGCCGAGAATCCACGCCACCGCTGCACGCTTGCCGACGTGTTCCGCCGTGCCCGCAAGCTCGCGAACGCACTGACCAGGGCCGGCGTGCAGCCCGGGGATCGCATCGCGACGCTCGCCTGGAACGATTACCGCCATCTCGAGTTGTACTACGCGGTCTCCTGCATCGGCGCAATCCTGCACACGCTGAATCCGCGCCTGTATCCGGAACAGATCGCCTACATCATCAATCACGCCGGCGACCGCATGCTGTTTGCGGACCTGACCGTGATGCCGCTGGTCGAAAAACTGAAGCCATCGCTCGCGACCGTTGAGCGGATCATCGTGCTCGGCAACGACTCCTACGAAGCCTTCATCGCCAATGAGCCCGACACCTTCGACTGGCCCGAATTCGACGAGCGCACGGCGAGTGCGCTTTGCTACACCTCGGGTACGACCGGGAATCCTAAGGGCGTGCTGTTCGACCATCGATCCACGGTGCTGCACAGCTATAGCTCGGCGCTGGTGGACACGATGGGCTTCGGCCGGCGCGATACGGTACTCGCAGTCGTGCCGATGTTTCACGCCAACGCCTGGGGCCTGCCATACAGCGTGCCGATGGTCGGCGCCAAGCTCGTTTTTCCGGGACCGAAGATGGGCGACGGTGCGACGCTTGCCGCGCTGGTCGACGAGGAAAAGGTGACGCTCGCGGCCGGCGTGCCGACCGTCTGGCAGCTGCTGCTGAGTTACACGCGCGAGCACAACATCGTGCTCGAATCGCTGCAGCAGGTAGTGGTCGGCGGCGCCGCATGTCCACTGTCGATCATGAACGAGTTCCGCGACCGCCATGGCGTGTGGACCATCCACGCCTGGGGCATGACCGAGATGAGCCCGCTCGGCAGCACGAACTCGAAGCCGCCGGGGTATGAGCAGATGAGTGCGGCCGAGCAGGACGCAATCCGCGTGCGGCAGGGTCATCCCTGCTTCGGCGTGGACATGAAGATCGTGGATGACGCGGGTCAGGAACTGCCCTGGGACGGCAAGAGCGCCGGCATGCTGAAGGTTCGTGGCCCCTGGGTCTGCAGTGACTACTACGGACTCGGGGGAAAGAGTGCGGCGCACGATGACGAGGGCTGGTTCGCGACCGGCGACGTCGCCAATCTTGATGCCGCCGGCAGTCTGCAGATCACCGACCGCGCCAAGGACGTCATCAAGTCCGGCGGCGAATGGATCAGTTCGATGGACCTCGAATGTGTCGCGGCGGGCCATCCCAAGTTGCTGCAAGCCGCCGTGATCGGCGTGCCGCACCCGAAATGGGATGAGCGGCCGCTGCTGATCGCCGTGCCGCGCCCGGGTGAAAACCCGACGCGCGAAGAGTTGCTCGGCTGGCTCAGCGGCCGCGTGGCGAAATGGTGGATACCCGACGATGTCGTGTTTGTCGAAAAAATTCCGCTGACGGCGACCGGCAAGATCTCGAAGATCGAACTGCGCCAGCAATTCAAGGACTACCGATTTGGTGCCGGGTAATAAAGGGGACGCAACCCTTTATTACCCCCTTTATTACCCGGCACCACCGACGACGCGGCCCGGGTTCAGGATGCCGCGCGGATCGAGCGCCTGCTTGAGGCGCCGCATCAATGCGATTTCGCTTTCACTGCGCGACAGCGGCAGCCAAGCGAGTTTTTCGAGGCCGACGCCATGCTCGGCGGATACCGAGCCCCGCCGCACACCGAGTGGGCGATAGACGATTTCCTCGACAAGACTGCGGGCCTCGGGGCCGGCCGGCCCGACCACGACGAAATGAATATTGCCATCGCCCAGATGCCCAAACGTGAAACAGCGCTGCTGCGGCATGCGCGCGGCGAACGCCGCATGCACTTCTGCTACGTAGCCTTCCATTTCCGCAACCGGCAGGCTCACATCGAACACGAAAGGATGACCCAGGCGGAACATCTGACCGACGTCGTCGCGTAGTGCCCAGATTGCATCGCGCTGCGATTGCGAGCTCGCGATAGCGGCATCCGCGAACCGCCCCTCTTCCGCGGCCGTCATCAACCCGGATTCAAACCGCGCCTGGTCGCCGATGGGATCGGCGCCCTGCGATTCAACGATCACGTAATAAGGGTACTCGCCCGCAAGCGGGTTCCTGCCCATGGCAGGCGGCGTCGTGACGAGCCCAAAAAAGTCGCTCCACATGACCTCGAAGGACGACATCGTACCGCCCAGCAAGCTGTCCAGTCGCCCCAGCAGGCCCGTCACCTGATCGAAGCGCGTGCAGGCAAGTAGCGCAGTCTGGTGACTCAAAGGTAGAGGGCGCAGGCGCAGCACGAGCCGCGTGACGACGCCGAGCGTCCCCTCGGTGCCGATGAACAGTTGCTTGAGGTCATAGCCGGCGTTGTTCTTGATCATCCGGTTGAGTGCCGGAATTACGGTACCGTCGGCAAGCACGGCCTCGAGACCCAGCACCATGTCGCGCATCATGCCGTAGCGGATCACGCGGTTGCCGCCGGCGTTGGTCGAGGCATTGCCGCCGATCGAAGCCGAGCCGCGTGCGCCGAGATCAAGCGGGAACATCAATCCCAGACGCTCCGCGGCCTCGTGAATGTGCTGCAGCGTGGCGCCCGCCTCGACTTGCATCGTGCGCCCCAGCGCATCGATGGATTCGATGCGATTCATGCGCTCGAGCGAGAGCCCGATCTCAGCGGGCCCCGCAACCGCGCCCTGCACGAGGCCCGTGAGGCCGCCCATGGGCACGACCGCCTGGCCAGCCGCATGGCAGGCAGCGAGGACACGGGAAACCTGGTCAGTGCTCGCGGGTCTTGCAATCGCAAGCGCGAGACAAGGGCTTTGGTCGGCCCAGCCGACGACGCGTCCGCGTACAGGCGCGCCGGTCAGCAGGCCTTCAGGACCCAGGATCGAAAGGAGACGCTCTAGGAGCGGCTCGGGAATGGCATGACTCCCTTGAACGCGAGGCAGGCGCCCACGCCCGGGGCATTAAACCTAGCTTGCTCGGGCAAGGCAAGAAACCGGGCCTCTGAATTGGTCAGGAGCGCGTTAGGTCGCTAATTTAAGGTGTAGCGCACCCGGCCTTGCGGCGTACGTGAAAGCCGGCGGGCGCCCGTCGCCAGCCCGCACTTCCGCGCGGCCGGACATTTTTCAGTATCGCCACTCCAGCGCCAACAACGCCACGTGGCGCGTGTAGTCGTAAGGGTCCAGGCTTGAGTGATTGTCGGTGTAGCGGTAGTCGAGGCGCAGGCCCCATGCCGGGCCGACCCGCAGCCGCAATGCAAAGCCGAGGTACGCCAGGTTCTCGACGCGCCGCTCGACGTGCATCGTGTCGTCCTGTACGAAGCGGTCCACGCCGCGATAGCGGCTGCGCCGATAGGCCGCGTTGAGGTCCAGCGTAAGATCCGGCGTGAGCGTGCGGCTCAGGCGCAGGTAGGGGCCGTGGCGCATTGGGGACTGGCTGTAGAATTGGTCGCCCACCCGCCGATCACGGCGGTCGTTTATCTCCGCTTCGTAGCCGGCCTGCATCTGAAAGTCACCGAGAGGAAACTCCCCGGCGAGCTCCACACGGTGGCGCTGGCCATCGAAATACTCGTAACCGGAACCTCCCTCGATCACGCTTGGCCGGTAGCGCAACCTCAGCGTGGATGAGCCAACGCGGCGCACTCCTTCCAGGTTCAGGCCGTATTCGCTCAGCAGACTGCCGCCACCCAGGAACGCTGCAACGGACTCGGCTGCGAGCGTCACGCGCCAGGGGCTGGCGCGCCAGGTCCTGCGCAGGCTCAGCTGGACGGCTGTCTGATCCAGCGCGTTGTCCTTTTCGTAGTCGCGCCGGAACACACTCGCGCGGAGGTCCGTGTCGGCGAGCCGGGGCAGTGGATATTGCAGCACGCCAGTCAGCTCGGCATAGGCGGACTCCGGCTCCGGACCGGTGATGCGGATCGTCTCGGAAATCTGATTGCGGTTGCTGTTGAACCCGAGCCCCAGCAAGGCGTAGGCAGTGGACGCCCGCGCCACCGGCCGATCCGTGAGCCGCTCGAGCGCCGTTCGGGCCAGCCGCCGCAACTCGACTGAGTCGCCTGCCGCGGCGGCACGCAGGTGCGCGGTGGCTCTGTCCATCTGACCCACCTGTGCGGCCACCAGGCCCAGGTGATACTCGGCCACCGCGGTCATGCTCGGGCGCTGGCGCAGCGCGAGAAACGTCTGCCTCGCTGCCGTGTAGTTTCCCAGCCGGTAATAGGTGAGGCCGAGGTTGAAGAGCAGCGTGTCGCTTTCGGGTCCCTGCGCGCGCGCTTCCAGGAACAGCTCCAATGCCGTGCCGAAATCACCGGCTCGATAGGCGCGGATACCCGCCTCGAGCGGCGATGGCGCAGGAGCTGAAGCAGCCGCCCCGGCGCACAGCAGGAACGCACCCCACAGACAGGCCATCGGCACGAGTCCCGCTGGCCGCGCCAATCTGCCGGGTTTCAGACAAGCATCTCTGGTAATCGTCCGCAGCACGGCCTCACACCGCAAAGCAGCGCGAGGCGGTCACGCCCCCTCGCGCTGCCCAGGACTATGTGGGTCGTTACTCGGATATCCTGCCGTCGCTCTCGACCGGGGGCATGGGCTCGATCGGAAGGCTCACAACATCGTCCCCACCCGGACCGCCATCGATGATATCCCCGATCGGTACTTCAATCGGGTCGGTGTCGATGGTCTCGCCGGGCTCCGGCTCGATCACATCCGTATCCGGGGGCTCTCCGTCGCCGATGTCGCCGCCGTCCACGCCGTCGCCGACATCAGTCCCGCCCGGCTCTCCGACATCAACCCCATCGGTGATATCGCCGATCGGGATTTCATCGACCGGATCCTCGATCGGTTCCTCAATCGGGTCGACATCGATGGTCTCGCCGGGCTCCGCCTCGATCTCGCCGCCGTCCACGCCGTCGCCGGCATCAATCACGCCCGGCTCTCCGACATCGATACTGGATCCCGGATCGTCAGCGGACTCCGGCGATGCCGGGGCGGCATCGTTCCCGTTGTCCAGCGCGGGCGTTTCGCTCCCGTTGCTGCCGGCCATGGCCTGCTCCGTGACCCGGCTCGTGTAGTCGGGGCTGGCATCGTCAATCGCACTGCCCGGTCGCGGCAGCGCGATGCGCGCGGTGGCCTCCGCCGCGGTCTCGTCGGGGTCCATCACGTCCATCTGGAGGCCCAGGAGTACGCCCTCCGCATGTGCAGTCGACAGGCCCAGGGCGGCTCCCGCGACCAGCAAGTACAGGTTCACTCTACGCATGATCATGCTCCTCAGGAAACGATGGATCGTGGGTCACAGGGGCAGGCAGCGCGCCTTGTCGCGGGACGCGCGGGGCGAGCGTCACGCCCGAATCGGATACGGACACGATCCGGACCGAGAACTGCCGGCGCTCCGTGCCATGGTTCAACGTTGCCGTCACCACGCCCCCCGGACCACGCAGCAGCACCGGCAACTCGAGCAGGTTCGCGC
>JANPCY010000419.1:0-8859 GCA_031431175.1 Steroidobacteraceae bacterium
GCACCGTGGAAGACGCCCTGCCAGTTCTGCACGTCCTTCGGCACGTCGACGACCACCGGGCCTGGTCGCCCGGTCCGCGCAATCTCAAATGCCGTGCGAATGGTCGCCTCGAGACGTTCCGGGTGCGTGACCAGAAACACATGCTTGGCGACCGGCCCCATGATCGACGGAACCGGCGCTTCCTGGAAGGCGTCCGAGCCGATCGCGTGCGTCGGGACCTGGCCGCAGATCACGACGATCGGCACGGAATCCGCCATGCAATCGCGTATCGGGGTCACGGTGTTGGTCGCGCCCGGCCCCGAAGTCACGAGCGCGACGCCGACCCGGCCGCTGGCCCGCGCATAGCCCGCCGCCATGAAGCCCGCGCCCTGCTCGCTGGCCGGCACGATCAGTGGCATGCCCGGGCGGCCGGCGTCCTGCTCTCGCCGGTTGTATACGAAGACCGCATCGTAGGTCGGCAGGATTGCGCCGCCGGAATAGCCGAAGATCGTGTCGACGCCCTCGTCGGCCAGCACCTGCACGATCATTTCGGATCCGGTCATGCGCTGCCCGGCGCTCGGATGGGCGCTGTCAGAGGGATCGCAGATGGGTGCGTCGATGGCGTTCACGGAGGGGTCCTCAGGCAACCCTTGCGCGATGTTGCACTGCAATAGAGACTAGCAGCCGGACACAATGCCGTCCATGTCGCCGGATAGCCGGTTGTTTCCCGTATTTTCGGGCATGCAGAGGGGCCCCACATGCGTCACATCATCTCGGTCCTGCTGCAGAACGAGGCGGGGGCGCTCAACCGGGTCGCCGGTCTCTTCTCGGCGCGGGGTTACAACATCGAATCGCTGGCGGTCGCACCGACCGATGACCCGATCGTGTCACGCCTGACGCTGGTGACCAGCGGCGATGACGCCGTCATCACCCAGATCGTCAACCAGTTACAGAAACTGATCGACGTCGTGCTGGTCGACGACCTGACGCGCGGCGCGCACTTCGAGCGCGAGCTCGTGCTACTGAAGTTCCAGGTTGACGACACGGGGCTCGATCCGCTCGCGCGGCTCACGAGCGAGGTGGATGGCAAGATCCTCTGCGGCGCGCCCGCGAGTTTCGTTATCGCGCTGACCGAAAGCGAGGCGGAGATAAACCGCTTCATTGCGCGCGCGACGACGCACGCGACGCTTGTCGAGGTGGTCAGGAGCGGCGCGCTCGCAATTGCGCAGGGCCAGCGTGCGCTACGACACACGCCGCTGACGGCCTGGCCCGGTGCGAAACCGCCCGCGCACCAGGGTTGCTAGGCGAGCGGCGCGCCCGAACTGTCGCTGCGACTCGGTCAGGCTTCGGTAATCGGTGCGTACCACGGCAGCGCCTTGAAATTCGCGATCCAGGCAGTGATCGCGGGATAGTCCGCGAGCCGATAACCTGCCTCGCCTGCCACATGCGTGTAGGCAAAGAGCGCCACGTCTGCGAGCGTCGCCTTGTCGCCGACCAGCCAGTTGCGGCCAGTGAGTTCGCGTTCGAGCACGGCGAGCGCGTCGGCGCCGCGTTGGAAGCGTTCCTTGTAGCGCTCGCCGAATTCCTCGGGCGTCTTCTTCAAGGACTTGAGCCAGAAACGCACGGTGCCGACACCCGGCTCGAGCTGGTACTGCTCGAAGCACATCCACTGCCACACCAGCGCGCGCTCGTAGGGATCGGAGGGTATCAGCGAGGAGCCCTCCGCTAGATATGCGATGATCGCGTGGCTTTCGGCGATGGGCCCGCGGCCCGACACTATCAGCACCGGAATCTTTCCATTCGGATTGATCAATAGATACTCCGGCGTGCGCGTCGCGCCTACGACAATATTCATCTCCTTCAATTCATAGGGCATGCCGAGCGCTTTCAGCACCAGGCGGCATTTGTAGCCGTTGCCAGAAGGCAGGTAGTCGTACAGCACGAGACTCATGTGGTCGGCCCCGCAAGCAGGCGGCGTACCTCACGGGCCGCGCGCAGGCCGGACATGTGTGCGCCGTGCAACGTGCCATAGGCGGTCTGCTCCGTGTGCTCACCCGCAAATACGATTCGCCCCCCGACCGGGCGGGTCAGGATCTCGCGCGCCCCGTAGCGGCCCGGCAGGCAATGCGAATAGGAACCGCGGGCGAATGGATCGGATGACCAGCCGGTCGTGGCGCCGCGATCAAACTGGCGGCGCAGGTCTCCGCCCAGCATTTTTGCCAGTTCCGTGAGTGCATGCTCGATCGTCGCGGCCTCACCCGCCGCTTCGAGCTCGTATGCGAACCTGCCGGCGGAAAACCCGATGCAGACATTGCTGTCCCACAGCCGCGACAGATACTCAATGCCGCGCCCGTCGCTGCGGCGCAGTTCATAAAACTCCGTGCGCTCCGAGGGAAACACATTGCGCTTGAATTTCAGCGCCACCTTGTTCATCAACCCGAGCGGCAGATCGTGGTGGGCCTGCAGCACTTCCACCGGCAGGTGCGGCGAGAAGATCACCGCGCCATCCGTGATGACCGCGGACGGCAATGCGACGACGACTACCCGCGCGCTGATTGCCCCCGCATTTGTGTCCGCCGTGACGCCCCGCGCGGTCCAGCGGATGCGCGAGACTGGCGTGCGAAGCTGCACGGGGACTTCGCGCGCGTAATGCGCGAGCAACGCGCCGTAGCCGCGCGGAATCATCAGGTCGTCGCCTTCCTCGATGAACTGCTGCGAGTCGAGCACCGAGTAATTGGGCGGCTCGATGCCTTCCCAGGATGTCAGGCCCGACTCCGCCATCGGGTACCAGGGATCGGCGAGCGTCGCCTGTGTGAATGCGGCTTCGGCGGGAATGTCGAGTCCGCGGCGCGCGGCTTCGCCCATTTCACGCCCCATGCGTTCCTGGACGGCGCGCAGGCCTGCCGTCTCAGCGCCGCCCATGCGTCGTGAGCCGTCGTAGATCTGGCGCGGAAATTCGTCGGCGAACACTTCAAAATCATTTTGCCGCGCATAGGCGACCCAGGGATTCACGTCGGAGGCATGCAGCCAGGAACAACCGCGATCCCAGGGCACGCCGAGACTGGTGTCGGTGAAGGCGCGCCCGCCGATGCGATCGCGCGCCTCGAGCACGAGCACGTTGATTCCCGCAGCCTGCAGTTCCTTTGCCGCCGTGAGTCCCGCGCCGCCCGCTCCGATGACGATGACGTCGAGCGGTGCCGTCCCCGCCAGCAGCCGCCCACCGAAGCCGCCGAATGCAGCCGCGGCGCCGATGCCCTGCAGCAGGCGCCTGCGTTCCCGTGAAAAGGTTTTGTGCAAGTTCAGGTTCCTCTCAGGCGGTGAGTGCGCGCCGCCAGGCACGCAGCTTACGCGGGTAGGACATCCCGGCGTGAGCGGGGCTGGTGGATGGCAGCAGCTCGTAGCGGAATTTGCGCGCCCCGGGCAGCTCCCCCAGCACGTAGCGCCGCCAGGCGGCTTCGGCCTTGCGGCCATTGAAGCAGACGCGGCGGATTTGCGGGTGCGCGGCCAGAAACCCGGTGAAAGAATTCACGATAATAGAGGGCTCGTCGATGTCCGCGTCCAGGCTGCCGGGACGCGCGCAGGAAGCAACGACATCCCATAGCGCAACGCCCGCGCGACGGAGCGCCTGGGTGCGGCGCCGATAAGGCGCCGCCGGATCGAATCCATAAAGCTCTCCGACGATGCGCCAGAACAGGTTTCGCGGATGCGCGTAATACTCCCCCGCGGCAAGCGATGCAACACCCGGCATGCTGCCGAGCACCAGCACCCGCGCGCCGCGATGCGCGATCGGTGGGAATCCGGATGATAGAGATAAAGGGGACGCTTCCCTTTTTCTGGAGCGCATAAAAGGGGGAAAGGGAAGCGTCCCCTTTATGAGCGGGCGATCGCGGCGACGTACAGCACCGGGCCAGTTGGCGCACCAGTCGGTGAGCCGCCGAGCGGTTCCTCGCTGACCGCCACATTGGCCGCGAGACCGAGCGCAGCGCGCTGCCGTTCATCGAGCGCAAGTCGCAAGCGCCCGCTGGCCGGCATCAGGCCGAGGGAGACCGGCGAAGCATCCGACGGCAGGGCCCAAAGTTCCAGCGAACGCTGGTCGGGATAGCTGACCGTGCCGATCGCGCTGACCTCGACATATTCGCCATCCGCAGCGAGTTCGACGCGCCAGAGTACCTCGCCTGCCTTGCTCGCGAAGATCGCTTGCGCCGCCGGGGGGGCGACTTGCAACTGCGGCCACAGGAACCAGCCGAGCCCCAGCACCGCGACCGCCACAACGGCCGCCGCGAAGGCGTGCCAGCGACTTCGTGGCGCTGGCCCGATCCGGCGTTCGATTGTGGTCCAGGTGGCGGGCGACGGCGTAACGGGCTTGAGCCGGAACGCGAGGCCGGCGAGTCTTTCCTCCCAGGCCCGCACGCGCCGCTCGACGAACGGATCCGAGCCCCGCCAGCGCTCAAAACGCCGGCGCGCTGCGCCGGCCAGCGTGCCGAGCACGAACTCGGCGGCCAGCAGTTCGAGGACATCCGGGTTGTTGCGATTCATGATTCGAGGCACCGTCGCAGCGCGGTTAACCCGCGGCGAATCCAGCTCTTGACCGAGCCCAGCGGCTCACCGATGCGATCGGCCACCTCCGCATGGGTCATGCCATCCTGGTAGGACAGCAGGATGCAGTGACGCTGCCGTTCCTGCAGCGCATCCAGGCAATTGTCGAGCGCGGCGGCCGCCCGATGTCCCAGTGCCATCAGCGAATCGTGTGGCTCTTCGTCAGCCGCGACCGCTTCAAAATCTTCTGGGCCACCAGGGACGAGGCGCCGCTCGCGGCGCTGCAGGTCGATCGCGCGATAGCGAGCTATCGCGATCAGCCAGGCCCAGGACGATCCCCGATCGCGCTGGAATTGCGCGGCCCGGCTCCAGACCTGGATGAAAACGTCCTGCAGCGCGTCCTCGGCAAGTGCGCGGTTCCTGAGCAGCCGGATCAGACAGGCCAGCAGCCGCGGCGAAGTCAGTTCGTAAAGCCGCTGAAAGGCCTGCCGGTCCTGGCGCGCGCATGCGGCCAGCAACCTGGCGGCCTCAGGCTCCGAGTCCAGACCCGCTGAATGCGCCATGCTGAAGAGTATACGCAATGCCACCGGTCCCGGATGCGGCGAGATGGCGCCGGCCGCTACAGCCGGCCGCTGAACCAGATCGCTCCGGTGAACGCTGTCGCCAGCGATAGAGCCGGCATGAGGCGGCTGGCGTACTGAGACCTTCGGCTAAGTAGCCACAAAAACGGCAGCGTCGCCGCGACGATCAGCAACTGCGCGACCTCGACGCCGAGATTGAAGCCGGCAAGCATTGGCGCAAGACGCGATCCGCCCGCACCGAGCTCCTGCAGGGCGTTCGCAAAGCCGAAGCCGTGTACAAATCCAAAACCGAATGCCAATCGCAATCGCCAGCGGGATGCGGCTGGAAATAGATTGAGAAGACCCGCCACGACGATCGAGCCGGCGATCGCGACCTCGATCGGCTGCACCGGGACCCGGACCGTGTCACTGGCCGCGAGACCCAGCGTGACCGAGTGCGCAATCGTGAATGCCGTGACAATCTTCAGCAAATCCCGCACGACTTCGCGGCCGTTCGCCGCTGCGGCCCAGCCCGCGCGCGATCCGCGCAGGACGCTCGGCAGCAGCAACAGCAGCAGGAACGCAACGTGATCGTAGCCGATCAGCACGTGCCAGACCCCTTCGCGCAGAAAGCGCAGCAAGGTGTCGAGCACCGAAGGGGCCGGCGGTTCGGTCCAGGTGGCACTGCCGAAGGACAGCACCGTGGGGAAGCGTCCGTGTGCAGTCCGCACGTCGAGCAGTGCGGAATAGCCGGGGCTGCCGAAGAACAGGCTTGTCGATACCTCGACCGGCCCGCCAAGTGGGCAAACGCCGTTCAACTGCAGCGATATAAACATTGCCAACCCACGCTGGTTGGTCTTGAGCTCGCCATCCGAGAGCTGGCAGTTGTCGCCGCCACGACGGATGTCGAGACGGCTCGTCGCAAACCGCACGATCGCCGGGCGTCGCGCAAGGACCTCGCTGGCGGTAAAGACGCCATCGCCGTCCGCATCGAGCTCCAGCGGCAATTGCAGATCGGCGGCGGCGATATCCCAGGTGGCGACGAGACTGTCGCTTCCGTCATCCGCAACAATGCTCAGGTAACTTGTGCCGTTGGCGTGGGCGTGTGCCACTCCACAGGTGAGTATCGAAACACAGACCGCAAGCAGGGCCGACCCCGCACGCACGTGGCGCTGGAGCCAGGATCCTGCCGCGGCGATCATGACCGCGCCTGCACCGCGGGAGCGATGATCTTGTTGCGGCACGCAGCATTTTGCGCAGCGCCCGCGTCCCGCGCGACAGCCAATGATTGCGATGGAATCTCGAACGTCAATGACGCCCAGAGGCTCTCCCAGTCCGCGGCCACGTCGTGGGGCGCCCTGATCATGTGAACTGCTGCGACCCGCCACATGCCCAGCGCCCGCAGCCGGAAGCTCGCGCGACCATCCGCATCGGTGCGGGCTTTCAGGTCACCGTCCGTGGTGCCGGGCCGCGTCGCCGTGACGAGCGCGTCCACAAGCGGCTTGCCTTCGAACAGCAACCGGTAGGAATGCATATCAACTTCACCCGCGGGCGATTGATCGCGCTCAGCCATTATTTCCAGGCGCAATCCCATCCGCCGGTCGACGACGCTGCCGTCGACATTGCCCACCCTGATCAGCGCCTTCGAATTACGGGAGTAGGCTTCATGCACAATTTTCTGATTGGCGCTCCGCTTGCCGCGCAGCGGAATGATTTTCTCCAGGCCTTTGTCTTTCAGATACTCGTCGAATTTCTCCACTGGCATCTCGGTGAATGCACGATTGCTGCGATAGGCGATCACGTAGCCGCCCGGCGCCGTGAAGCGTGCAATGCCCGCCGGTTCGGAGCCGTCAAGACCGACGATCGGCTGTTCACCGGCAGGACCTGTCGCGATGAATTTCTCGATCCGCTGCGCGTTGCGCGCCAGCGACCAGCCCTCGAAACCATCACCGACGCACAGACGGACTCCGAGTCGCCCGCCAGATTCGAGGGTGAAAGTCGATGGCTCGACCCAGAATTCGTGCGCGCACGCGGTCGCACAGGCGAGCGTCGCGGCGAGGCCGAGCAGCATGGCGAGGCTTCTGGTCCTGAACTTCATCTCTGCTGCCGCCCCTCTCGCGTCGAGATTCCGCCCGCCATCGCTGGCGGGCGGAATCCCATGGTTGCGAAAACCGCCAATGCTCAGGGCGTCGAGTCCTTGCTGTTGTTGGTGCCGGAATGCGGCGTCGCCAGGTACGGAAAGACCTGGTGATACGGCACGTCGTTCGCCGCCACGTTGTCGCCGACGATGGTGATCGTGGAGTAGCCAGGGCCGCTCGCGATCGCGGTCAGCGCGATGTCAACCACGTCGTCGCCGAAACGGCGGCCATTCGGCCAGCCGCTCGAGACTCCATTGGTCGTGTCGCCGCCGATGAAGCCAAGACGGTTGAATCCGGTCTGGCCCGCCAGGCGCACCGCATCCGTCGTCGTTGCGACTTTCAGCACCTCGGGTATGAAGATCTTCACCAAGTCGGCCCTATTCGTCGCCACGAAGCTGGTGCCGTACACCGCGTTGATCAGGGTCGCGAGTTCCGGGTTCCGCGCGTACTTGGCGAACTGCGTGTCCTGCCATGCCGGAGTGCGGTTGAAGCGATCCTTGTCCGCGAATGCGACAAGACCTTCGGTGAACAATGGATTGCCCAGCCGCGACACCTGCGCCCAACCGCCACTGTATGCCCGCGTGCCGTCGCTCCTGCGCTCGGTGATGCGCGGACGGCTGACTGACGCGTAGACGCCGACGCCGGTCTGCTGGCCGAAAAACACCGAGTCGTACGCGGTCGGAATGCCGAGGGACTCGAGTCTGCTCAGCGGGATCTGCATCACGACTGACAGCACGTTGAAACCCTTGAAACCGTCAACCCCATTGCCGTCCTGGCCGAGGCCGTCCGACAGGCTGCCGTTGTTGTCCAGTATCCGGACGTTCAGCAGGTCGAAAATACCCGGGATGTCCGAGAAAAAACTGTCGTCGCGGGGGCCGGCCCAGACGACCTCACCAGAATTGAGACCATGGATCGTCGAGCTGGTGTAGACGTCCAGGTCCCCCAGGGTTGCGGCGCCCGAAACCGCCCTGCCATCAGCATCGTTGTAGAGCGGCGTGACGTTCTTGCCGACGTTTGGCGGCGCCACCAGCAGATTGCGCCCGATCGTACTATTGCCATTCGCGGTCACCTTCGTGACGCGGAAGCTTTGCGTAAAGTTCTGGCGCGCATCGCCAACTGCCATGATCGGGCCGACTTCCGTTCCGAGGCCGTACGAAATAATCGTATTCTCGTTCTTGTAGCCGGCATCCACCGGCGAGAACCGGAAGTCGTAACGCAACTTCGTCACACCGGTCTTCGGGTTCGTAATGTGGATGCTGTAGCGCGCGTCATCGGCGAAGCGCTCGTACTGGGCGCCGTCGCCCGGCTCCGAGAACGGCCTGACGCTCATGCTGACATTCAGCACCTTGATCGAAGGGTTGTCGTACTGCGTACCGATGAACGCATAGACGTCCGTCAGATTCGCCTGCGGATCCTGCTTGATCAGCGGCGCATCGCTGTGATTCGAGGCGAGCACAGCTGGTGCGGCCCCGAGTGTCGAGAGTGCTCCAAGGGCCAGCATCAGGCCCTTGCGAAGTGATTGCCCAGTGTCCATCTGCCTGTCTCCTTAGGTTGGGTGCAAGGCATATACGGGGCAGAGGGACGGATGGATGCAGGGATAAAGGGGACGCATCCCTTTTCTGCGTCCGGATACAGGGGGAAAAGGG
>JANPCY010000420.1:0-4763 GCA_031431175.1 Steroidobacteraceae bacterium
GATTGGGCTCGCGTGGCGCTCGCGGCTGCAAGTTCAAACGCTGAAAACGCAGTACCTGGTCTTCTGCATCGGTGCTGCGTTGGTCAGTCTGGGTTCTGCGTATTACCACTGGGCGCCGTCGACGCCGACGCTGGTCTGGGATCGGTTGCCCATGACGGTAGCGTTCATGGCGTTGTTTTCGGCGCTCATCCAGGACCGCGCGTCGGAGCGCCTGGGTCGGATCCTGTTATGGCCGCTCGTCATCGCGGGCGTCACAACAATCGCCTGGTGGTATTGGTCGGAACTGGAGGGTCGTGGCGACCTGCGGCCCTATGCGGTCGTGCAATTCCTGCCGATGCTGTTGATCCCGCTGATGCTGTTGCTGTTCCGCGGGCGCGGACTTCGCGATGGCTGGCTGTGGGCGACGCTTGCCGCTTATGTGCTCGCGAAATTCGCCGAGTATTTCGACGCGGCGATCTACGGCGCGACCGGCTTCCTGAGCGGCCATGGCCTCAAGCACCTGCTGGCCGCGCTCGCAGTCTGGTGGGCAATCCGGGCGTTCCTGGGACCCAGAACTACGAACCTGCGACCCGGCACCAACAGATTCTAAAGGTCGCCGGCGAGGGCCTTATAGAGGGCGGCGAGGGCGGTGGCGCGCCGGCTTGCTGCCTGCACATGCTGATCTTCCAGATCCAGCATCGTGCGTTCGGCGTCGAGCAGCGTGAGGTAATCGCTCGCGCCGACGTCGTAACGCATCTGCGAAAGTCTTGCAGCCTCCCCGGCGGCAGCTGCGGCTGCGCGCAGTTCATCCTCGGTCTGGTTGGCGGCGCGGAAGCTTGCGAGCGAATTCTCGGTTTCCTCGAGCGCGCGCAACACGGTTTCCTGGTAGCGCGCAACGGCGCCGTCGGCGCGCGCTTTGGCGGCCTTGACGTACTGATGCACGCGGCCGAAGTTCAGGAAACTCCACCTGAGCGAGGGCCCATAGCGCCAGCGTTCCGCCGCGCTATCGCCGATCTGGTCGCGTGATTGCGCGGTCCAGCCAAAGCTGCCGAGAAGCTCCAGCTTCGGGAAATACTCCGCGACTTCAACGCCGACGTCGGCGGTTGCGGCAGCTAGCTGGCGCTCTGCCGAGCGGATATCCGGGCGGCGCTTGAGCCATTGCTCCGGCGTACCCGTTGCGACCAGCGTGGGCAGAGCGGGAATCGTCGTCGTCGATGCGAGCTGCGATCGCAGGGTCGCGACCGGCCAGGCGGTCAGTACGGCAAGGCGCTGCTCCTGGCGCACGACCTCGGCTTCGGCCAGGGGCACGGAAGCAGCGAGACTGCGGGTCTGCGCCTCCGATCGCGCCAGATCGAGCGCGGTCGAATTACCGGCGTCCACGCGTGCCTGCAGGATCGTGACGTTCTCCTCCAGATTCGCGAGCTGGCGGCGCTGCAGCGCGAGCCGCTCGCGCGCGCCAATCAGCGAGAACCAGGCCTGCGCAGTCTCGGCGACGATGGAAAGGCGCGCATCGGCGAGCGAAGCCGCGTCCGCCTCGGCGCGACGGTCTATCGCCTTTTGCTGGTTACGCAGGCTGCCGAACAGGTCGATCTCCCAGACGGCGTCGAAGCCCGCGCGCCAGGTCTCGAACTGTCCCGGCTCTGAAAACGGATCCTGGCCGCTGAACTGGCTCTTCTCCTGATCACCGGCGGCTGTGACCGTCGGGAACCAGCTGTAAGTCGACAAGCCACCCAGGGCCCGTGTCTCGGCAAATCTTGCGGCGGCCTGAGCGATGGTCGTATTGGCCTCGAGCGCGCGCGCAATCAACGCGTCGAGCTCCGAGCTGCCAAATGCGGCCCACAACTTCGAGCCGGCGGGTTGCTGGGCGGCCTCCGCACTTGCCTGGTCGAAACTTGCGGGCAGCGGGACCTCCGGCGGCCGATGGCGTGGCCCGACCGTGCAGCCGGCGAGCAGCGTGACGATGACTGCCGCGAAAATGGCCTCAGTCATGATGGGCTCCCTCGGCGGCGAGCCGCGCAACCCGGCGCTCATGTTGTCGCACCACGAGCTTGCGGAGCACAACGTAGAACACCGGAGTCAGGAACAATCCGAAGAATGTCACGCCGAGCATGCCTGCGACGACCGTGATACCCATGACCTGCTGGACCTCGGCGCCGGCATCGGAGGCGAAGATCAGTGGCGTGACGCCCGCGACGAAAGCGAAGCTCGTCATGAGGATCGGGCGCAGTCGCAGCCGGCAGGCCTCGATCGCGGCATCGACGATACTGCGGCCCTTGTTTTCGAGATCGCGCGCGAATTCGACGATCAGGATCGCATTCTTGCAGGCGAGTCCGATCAGCACTGCGAGCCCGATCTTGGTGAAGATATTGTTGTCGAGAAACGCGGGCGGGAACGGCGGTGGCGAGACGGCAAGCCAGAGTCCGTGCACGAAGTTCACCAGCCAGATACCGCCGATCGCAGACAGCAGGCACATCGGCACGATCAGGATGATTGCGAGCGGCAGCGACCAGCTCTCGTAGAGTGCCGCCAGCACAAGGTAGACAAGCAGCACACACAGCGGAAACACGAGGAGCGCAGAATTGCCCTGGATCACCTGCTGATAAGTCAGGTTGGTCCACTCGAATCCCATGCCGTGCGGCAACACGCGATTCGCGATGGTCTCCACCTGCTCGAGCGCCTCGCTGGATGAGAGCATCGCCGGGTTGATGCCGGCGGCCACGTCCGCGGCAGGGTAGGCGTTATAACGGATCACCGGATCCGGCCCGAAGCTTGGTGTGATGTCCACGACGCTGCCGAGCGGCACCATCGCGCCGTGGTCGTTGCGCACACGGAGTCTTGCGATGTCGCTGATTTCGGAGCGGAAATCCGCATCGGCCTGCACATAAACGCTGAACGTGCGCCCGAACAGGTTGAAGTCATTGACGTAAGCCGAGCCCAGGTAGACCTGCAGCGAGCCGAAGATATCGGTGAGCGACAGGCCCTGTTCCTTGGCCTTGGTGCGGTCGACGCTTGCGTCGAGCTGCGGCACATTCGACTGGAATGTCGTGAAAGTGCCGAACGGGTCGAAGCCCGGCGTGCTGCCAAGGGCGCCGACCAGTGCCTGGGTCTGATTGTAAAGTTCCCCGTAGCCGGCGCCCGCGCGGTCCTGCACGTAGAATTCGATGCCGGTCGCATTGCCGAGGCCGAGGACCGGCGGCGGCAGCAGCGCGAAGGCAAGTCCCTCCTCGATCTGGCTGTATTGCATATTGAGGCGCGCAGCGATCTCGGCCGCTTCGAGCTCACGCGTCGCAGGTGGGGAGATGCCGACGAACATCACGCCGACATTCGGCGTCCCGACGAAGTGCACCGCATTCAGGCCCGGGAATTGCACGACATGTTCGACACCGGGTATCGCCAGCGCGATTTCCCCCATCTTGCGCATCACTGCGTCGGTGCGGTCGATGGTCGCGGCCTCCGGCAGTTGCAAGGCCGCGAACAGATATTGCTTGTCCTGGGTCGGTATGAATCCGCCCGGCACGGCACGGAAGCCGATCAGTGTCACGACGACCAGTGCGGCGTATATCGCGAGCAGCCGTGGTGTACGACCGATCGTGCCGCCGATGCCACTGGAGTAACGGCCGGCGTTGCGCTTGAAAAAACGATTGAAAGCGCCGAATGGGCGCCCAAACAGGCGCTCGATGCCGCGGCCAAGAGCGTCCTTTCTGGCGCCGCGCGGTTGCAACAACAGGGCCGCGAGCGCCGGCGACAGCGTCAGCGAGTTGAATGCGGAAATCAGTACCGAGGCCGCGATCGTGACCGCGAACTGCCGGTAGAATGCGCCGGTGACGCCGCCGAGGAAGGCGAGCGGCACGAACACGGCGGACAGCACCAGAGAGATCGCGATGATCGGGCCGGAAACCTCGCTCATCGCCTGGTGCGCGGCCTCGCGCGGCTTCATGCCCCCCTCGATGTGACGCTCGACGTTTTCGACCACGACGATGGCATCGTCTACGACGATGCCGATCGCGAGCACCAGGCCGAAGAGCGTCAGCACATTGATCGAGAATCCAAGTAGCCAAAGCACGGCGAACGTGCCGATGATGGAAACCGGCACTGCAACCAGCGGGATCAGCGAGGCTCGCCAGGTCTGCAGGAACAACACGACCACGATCACGACGAGCGCGATGGCTTCCAGTAGCGTTGTGATGACCGCGCGGATCGACTCCTTCACGAACTGCGTCGGGTCGTACATGACCTTCCACTCGACGCCTTCCGGGAAGCTGGGCGCAATCTTGGCCATCCGGTCACGGATCGCCTGTGAGAGCGCCACCGTGTTGGCACCGGGCGCCTCAAAGATTGCGATCGCCGCCGCGTCACGATTGTCGAGCAGCGAGTGAATCGCGTAATTATTGGAGCCGAGCTCGATGCGCGCGACATCGCGCAGCCGTGTCAGTCCGGCGCCGCCATTCGCCTTCAGCACGATTTCGCCGAATTCCGCGGGTGTCGTGAGCCGGCCCTGGGCGTTCACTGCGAGTTGCATGACCGCGTTGTCCGGAGTTGGCGGGCCGCCGATGCTGCCGGCCGAAACCTGGATGTTCTGTTCGCGAATCGCATTCACGATGTCGCCGGCGGTCAAATCACGCGCGGCTGCCTGGTCCGGGTCGATCCAGACGCGCATCGCGTAATCGCCGGCGCCGAATGCCAGTGCCTGGCCCACGCCCGGGAGGCGCGCGAGCTCATCGCGCACGTGCAGGTTTGCGAAATTCGAGAGATACAGTGCGTCGTACTTGCCCGTGGGCGAGTCG
>JANPCY010000421.1:0-2359 GCA_031431175.1 Steroidobacteraceae bacterium
CGATCATCCGCGGCTAGCCGCCCTTCCGGGAATCACCGTTCTGCCGCAATCTCACCTGAAGACGCCGCACTCGTGGAGTCTGGAGGTTTCTCAATGCGGTTCCTGACCGGCACATTCTTCGGCATCGCTCTCATCGTTGGAGCGACATTCTTCCATGACAACAACGTGGCGGCCGATCCGCCCTCGACCGCCGCCGAACGTCAGATCGTCAACTGGGACGTTCTCGGCACGACGGTCCGCGAGCAAACCGCCTTCGTCCGCCGGCTGTGGGACAGGGTCGTCGGGCGCTAGGTGTGGAGCCTCAACAGGTTGTCCTCGTTGAGAGCGAGTCTGCTGATTGGCGGTCTGGATTTTAGACTGCCGTGGGGGCGATGCCAGTTGTATCGGTGGAGCCAGATCGGCAGTTCTTCGGCGCGGCGGTCTGAGTTCGGGTAGGCTTGGGCGTAGGCCCACTCGCGGAGCGCGGTCTGGATGAAGCGCTCGGCCTTGCCATTGGTCCTGGGCGTATAGGGCCTGGTGCGGATGTGCCTGAGGCCGAGATCGCGGCAGGCGTCGCGGAAGGCTCGCGAGCGATAGCAGGAGCCGTTGTCGGTCATCACCCGGGCGACGGTGACGCCGAGGCTGGCATAGTAGGCGACGGCGGCCTTGAGGAAGGCGACGGCGCTCTCCTTCCTCTCGTCGGGCAGGATCCGGGAGAAGGCAAGGCGGGAGGCGTCGTCGATGCAGACATGGACGAACTCCCAGCCGGCACCGCGGCTTTTGTTTGGGGGCGTGCGGTCGCCGGTGATGCGGTGGCCGACACGCTCGAAGCGGCCGAGCTTCTTGATGTCGATGTGGATCAGTTCGCCGGGATGCTCGCGCTCGTAACGGCGGACCGGCTCGGCCGGCTCCAGGGCGGCGATGCGATTGAGGCCGAGCCGCCTGAGGATGCGGCTGACGGTGGCCGGCGAGACACCGGTCTCGGCGGCGATCTGCTTGCCGGTGAAGCGCTGGCGGCGCAGGGCTTCGACCTTCGCGACGATGGCCGCCGGCGTCGGCCGGTGCAGGCGGTGCGGCCGCGACGAGCGATCCGCAAGACCCGCGACATCTTCCGCCCCGAAGCGGGCCAACCACTTGCGAACCGTCTTGACCGTCACGCCGAAGGCTGCAGCCACCGCCCCGGCCGTCTGGCCCTCAATCGCAATCCGCCGGACCATATCGGCTCGACTATGCCGCGTCAGGCGGGCATTCTTATGGACGTTCATCCGGTCCTCCGGGGGCTTGCTGAAGCTTCGCAACTCCAGCTTCCTCCCTCAGGACCGGATGGACAACCTAATGAAAGCCCACACCTAGGCCACCGACTCATTAAAGCGCATCCAGATTCTGGCTGAGGCGAGTTTGACGCCTGCGAGGTAGTTGTCGGCCCGTTTGTCGTAACGGGTTGCGACGGCCCTGAAGTGTTTGAGCTTGTTGAAGAAGCGCTCGACGAGGTTCCTGTAGCGATAGAGGAAGGGGCTGAAGGCGGGCTTGTTTCGACGCCGTGTCAGCGGCTTGATATTGGCCCAGGCGCCGCGCCCGGCGAGGCTCTGGCGCAGGGCGTCGCTGTCGTAGGCACGGTCAGCCAGGAGAATCTGGCCCTCGGCCAGCGCTTCGAGCATGTCGGCACCGCTCTTGCCGTCATGCGCCTGACCTTCCGTGAGTTTCAGGGCGATCGGCAGGCCCTCGGCATCGACCAGCGCATGGATCTTGGTCGTCAGGCCGCCGCGCGAGCGACCCATGCAACCGGACCGGTCGTCTTTTTTTGGGCGTTGGCGGCGTGCTGATGCACGCGCACGCTGGAGGAATCGATCATCTGGATGTCGCCGTCGTAAGCCTTTGACACCGCTTCCAGAAGGCGATCCCACACCCCCGCCTTGCGCCACCGGTTGAAGCGGTTCACGCAGGTCGTGTGCGGACCATAGCGCTCCGGAATGTCGGCCCACGGCGCGCCCGTCCGCAACCGCCAGAATATCCCGTTCAGCACCCGCCGGTCATCCACCCGCGGCACCCCGCGCGGCTTGTTCGGCAGCAAAGGCTCGATCACCGACCACTCAAAATCCGTCAGATCAAAGCGCGCCATCTCAACCTCCCTTGCCCAAGAAGATTGAATCAGCCTTCACTCGATTCGGGAATCCTGTTTAAGGGTCTATGGCCTAGACGACCGGCATTGGCACCGATCGCAGGAAATCGTCGAACTCGCGCTTCCAGAGGCCGGCCAATCCGGTCGTGCCGTGGCCGCGGGTCTCTTCGCTCGCTGCGATGAGAAAGAGCCGGCCGTTCTTCACCCGCTTCATTGCGCGTTCCATGATGCCGGTCTCGGGCGGATTGCGCTCGTCGTCGG
>JANPCY010000422.1:0-2092 GCA_031431175.1 Steroidobacteraceae bacterium
CCGGCTTGCGCCGGGCCCCACATCACATCCTTTCAGGCAGCCAGCACTCAGGGCTTGCTGAACTTGATGTCCCACATGTAATCCGTGTGGGAATCGCACATGTCGGTGAAGGTGTCGCCGAGCGGATTGTCAGTCA
Organism: Steroidobacteraceae bacterium; assembly: GCA_031431175.1. Taxonomy (GTDB): domain Bacteria; phylum Pseudomonadota; class Gammaproteobacteria; order Steroidobacterales; family Steroidobacteraceae; genus SCUD01. Next base: position 137 of record JANPCY010000422.1, read on the forward strand.
GGGCCTTGTTGATTTCGGCGCGTGCCTCCAACACGGACTTCATGTCAGCGCCGCTCATGGTCGCAAGGCGCCGGTACTGGCCCCCGACGATGTGCTCTAGCCAGCCCCAGGACTTGAGTTTTCCATCGGCTATCAGCTTGTCGTAGATTGGCGCGAAGACCTGCGTGACCAGTGCATCCGCCTGATTCTCGCGGCTGTCGCAGACAAAATAAGTGGAGAACGCTGCGTTGCCACGCACCGCGGTGGCGGTGTTACCGGCGACCGTCTTCCAGATGTAATCGTCGTGCGAATTGCAGATCTTGCCGAACTCGTCACCCAGCTTCTTGTTCTTGGCATCGGCCTGGTCGCCGATCTTCTTTTGCGCGTCCAGCAGCGCCTGGATGCTTGGCGCCCCGATATATTGTGCACGGCGCCACTTGCCGCCGGTCTGGTGCGCGAGCCAGCCGTAGTTTGTGATCGTACCGTCGGCGAAGGCCGCGTCGTAGAACGGCTTGTCGAGTTGCTCGAAGATCTCGTCGGCCCGTTCCTGCTGCGTCACGTCACAGTAAAAATAGGTTATGTAGAGGTACGAATCAGCCGGTTTGTCCTGTGCCTGGGCAGTGCCAGCCATCGTCAGAAACAGACAGGCCTGGAGCGCGATGGCGCCGGTGAAAAGCTTTCTCATTGTTTCTCCCTAGTTCCGGGCTTATGACTGGCCCGGTTGCAGTGCGGCAAGTATAGACCCCTTGTCTTTGGCCCGCCCGGAGGGCGAGACTGTGGCCGGTCTCGGGAGGAGGTCCCATGAGCGGGCGACTGGCATATGTGACGGGTGGCATGGGTGGTATCGGCACGGCGATTTCCCAGCGCCTGTGCAAGGAAGGATTCCGCGTAGTCGCGGGTTGCGGGCCGGGTTCGAAACGCAAGGACACCTGGATCGCGGACATGCGCGCAAAAGGGTTTGAGGTGCATGCGTCGGAAGGTAATGTCGCGGATTGGGAATCGACCCGCGCCGCCTTTGAAAAGGTGCTCAAGGATCTGGGCCCCGTAGACGTGCTGGTCAACAATGCCGGCATCACGGCGGACGGTACCTTCCGCAAGATGACTTTCGAGCGCTGGCACAATGTCATCGATACGAACCTCAACAGCCTGTTCCATGTGACCAAGCAGGTCATCGACGGCATGCTGGACCGTGGCTGGGGGCGCGTGATCAACATCTCCTCGGTCAACGGCCAGCGCGGCCAGTTCGGCCAGACCAACTATTCCACTGCGAAGGCCGGCATCCACGGCTTCACGATGGCGCTCGCGCAGGAAGTCGCGTCGAAGGGTGTCACGGTGAACACCGTCTCCCCGGGTTACATCGGCACCGAGATGGTTCGCGCCGTAAAGCCCGAGGTGCTCGAGAAGATCGTGGCGACGATACCGGTCGGGCGTCTCGGCACGCCGGAGGAAATCGCCTCGGTCGTCGCCTGGCTTGCCTCGGATGACGCGGCATTTGCGACCGGCGCGGATTTCTCGCTGAATGGCGGCCTGCACATGGGCTAGGCCCGGGGGATCTCACCGATGAAAACACGCGCCGCAATTGCCTGGGCTGCCGGCCAGCCGCTGGAAGTCGTCGAAGTCGATCTGGAAGGCCCGAAGGCCGGCGAGGTGCTGGTCGAGATCAGGGCGACGGGCATCTGCCACACCGATGAATTCACGCGCTCAGGCGCGGATCCCGAGGGCCTGTTTCCGGTGATCTTCGGCCACGAAGGTGCGGGCGTCGTGGTGGACGTTGGGCCCGGCGTCAAGACGCTGAAGAAAGGCGACCACGTCGTCCCGCTCTACACGCCGGAATGCCGCGAGTGCAAGTCCTGCCTGTCGCGCAAGACCAATCTGTGCACGGCGATCCGTGCCACCCAGGGCAAGGGCGTAATGCCGGATGGCAGCAGCCGCTTCTCGATCAGCGGCAAGAATATTCACCATTACATGGGCTGCTCG
>JANPCY010000423.1:0-7743 GCA_031431175.1 Steroidobacteraceae bacterium
GGTTGGTCACCGACGCCGTGCACGGTGAGGGTGGCAGGATCTGCATGCAAATTCTGCACACCGGCCGCTATGCCTATCACCCGCTCGCGGTCGCACCATCGCGTCTGAAGGCACCGATCTCGCGATTCACGCCACGCGCGCTGTCCGCGGGCGGCGTCGAGGGCCAGATTGGCGATTTCGTGCGCTGCGCGAAGCTCGCGCAGAAGGCCGGCTACGACGGCGTCGAGATCATGGGTTCCGAAGGTTATTTCATCAATCAGTTCCTGGTCGCAAGGACCAATCATCGGCAGGACGATTGGGGCGGAAGCTGGAACAACCGGATGCGGCTGCCGATCGAGATCGTCGCCCGCACCCGCGCTGCGGTCGGGCCGTCATTCATCATCATCTACCGGCTGTCGATGCTCGATCTCGTCGAGGGCGGCAGTTCCTGGGAGGAGGTCGTTGAGCTTGCGCAGGCCATCGAGCGCGCCGGCGCCACGATCATCAACACCGGCATCGGCTGGCATGAAGCGCGTATTCCGACAATCGCGACGATGGTGCCGCGTGCGGCCTTCAGCTGGGTCACGCGCCGCCTGCGCGGCAGCGTGAAAATCCCTCTGATAACCAGCAATCGCATCAACGACCCTGCCATCGCAGAGAGATTGCTCGCGGGTGGCGATGCCGATCTCATATCGATGGCGCGGCCGCTGCTGGCCGACCCGGATTTCGTGCGCAAGGCCGCCGAGGGCAGGGCGGACGAGATCAACACCTGCATTGCCTGCAATCAGGCCTGCCTCGATCTCGTGTTCGAGAACCAGGTCGCGAGCTGCCTTGTCAATCCGCGCGCCGGCCGCGAAACAGAATTGAATTATCGTCCGGCTACCGCGCGGCGGCGTATCGCCGTCGTCGGTGCCGGGCCTGCAGGTCTCGCCTGCGCCACGGTTGCCGCCGGTCGCGGTCATCGCGTCACGCTGTTCGAGGCGGCTGATCGCATTGGTGGCCAGTTCAACATGGCTAAAGTCATCCCGGGCAAGGAAGAGTTTCACGAGACGCTTCGATATTACCGGCGACAGATCGAATTGACTGGCGTAAAACTCGAGCTGTCGCGGCGTGCCGGCGTCGCCGAGCTGACCGGCGGTGAGTTCGATGACATCGTGCTGGCATCGGGGGTCGTGCCACGAATACCTGCCATCGATGGTCTCAGGCATCCAAAGGTGTTGTCATACATCGATGTACTGCTGCTTGGCAGGCCCGTCGGCTCATCGGTCGCCATCGTGGGCGCCGGCGGCATCGGCTTTGATGTCGCGGAATTTCTGAGTCACGACGCCACACATTCGCCGTCCAGTGTCGACATTCCGGCTTTCATGCATGAGTGGGGCATCGACATGACACTTACGAAACGCGGCGGTCTCACTGAGCAAGCAGATCTCGCGCGCAGCATGCCGCGCACGATCTGGCTGCTGCAGCGCAAGCCGACACCGCCCGGCCGCGACCTCGGCAAGACCACGGGCTGGGTGCATCGGCTCGCGCTGAAGCGGCGCGGCGTGCGCATGATGGCGGGCGTGAGTTACCAGCGCATTGACAATGCCGGCCTGCATATTGCTGTCGGCGCCGAGTCCCGGTTGCTGGCGGTGGACAATGTCGTCGTCTGCGCGGGCCAGGAACCGCAACGCGAGCTTGCCGCCGGCGTCGAAGCTGCGGGTTTTCGCCTGCACCTGATCGGCGGCTCGAATCTCGCGACCGAGCTCGATGCCAGGCGCGCCATTGACGAGGGCTCACGCCTCGCGGCGGCGCTATGAGCACCCGGGCCGCGCACGCAGCACAACTCGGGCTGCTCGATGACGCGACCGGCAGTCACGCCGCATGGCGGGTGCGCGCGAGCGATCGCGCTCGCCGATTGACGGTGCGCGTGTTTCCGGGAGGAGACGTCGAGATCGTCGTGCCGAATGGCACGCATCCGCGCGCGGTCGAGCAGTTCGTCGTCCGGTACCGGTCGTGGATCGACCGCAAAGTTGCGCAATACCGGCCGCTCAAGGCAGCGAACAGCGATGAATTGCCAGCGGCGGTTCGATTCCAGGCCAGCAGGGAATGCTGGCGAGTCGACTACGTCGAAGCGCAGGGCGCGCCTCACCTGGCGGTCGATGGCGATCGCCTGCTGCTGATCGGCGACTTGTCGCGGGTTGCGCTCGCGCGCCATACGCTGCAGCGTTTCACGATGCGGATGGCCCATTCGATACTCGTGCCACAACTCGAACGGCTCGCTGCGGAATCGGGGCTGCACTACTCGACCGCCCAGATCCGGCGACAGCGCACACGCTGGGGCAGTTGCTCGCGCCGCGGCACGATCAGCCTGAATGCCTGCCTCATGTTCCAGCCACCGGATGTCGTGCGCTACCTGCTGCTCCATGAGCTTGCGCACACCCGTCACATGAATCACTCCCGGCGCTTCTGGGCATTGGTCGAACAACTGGAACCGCGTTGGCGCGAACTCGACGCCGCGCTTTCTCATGGCTGGCGCGAGGTGCCTGCCTGGGCCCTGCGCTGATGCCGCGGGCCCGGGTCGCGGCGCCATTCCTGGTGCTGGCCATCGCGCTCGCCGCCGTGTCCTTCGGATCAATCTTTGCGCGACTCGCCGAGGCGGCGCCGCTCGCCATCGCCGCCTGGCGCATGGGTCTTGCAGCGCTCGTCGTGATTCCGGTGGCGCTCGCCGGAAGGCCCGGCACGGAACGGCTGAATTTGCGGCATGCCGCATTGGCGGCAGCCGCAGGTCTGTTCCTGGCCCTGCATTTCGCCACCTGGATCGCGTCGCTCGATTACACGTCGATCGCGCGCAGCGTACTCCTCGTCAGCACCGCGCCGATCTGGGTTGCCATCCTCCAGTTCATGAGCGGGCGGGGCGCGCCGCCGTTACGAACGGTGCTCGCGCTCCTGTTCGCGGTGGGCGGCATGGCGATTGCGAGTACCGGGCACGACCACAACGAAGGAATGCTGACCGGCGACCTGCTGGCGGTCGCCGGCGCGATCGCGATGGCCAGCTACCTCTTGTTGTCGCAGACAGCACAGTCGCGACTGCCATTTCGCCGCTATCTCGCAATCGCCTATGGCTCGGCGGCGGCCATCCTGTGGCTGGCCGTGGCAATGACCGACACCGCAGCTGGCGGCTTCGCCGCGGCGACCTGGTGGGCCCTCGCGGGAATGGCGGCGATTTCGCAGTTGATCGGACACAGCGGCTACAACTGGGCGCTGCGTCACCTGAGCCCGCTGTTCATCGCCGTGGCGCTGGTCGGCGAGCCCGTGCTCGCTTCCCTGCTGGGCTGGTGGCTACTCGGGGAGGGGCTCGACCGGCAGACCGGCGCCGGTGGCCTGCTGATATTGACGGGCATCCTGCTCGGCGCGTCTGCGGCCCGCCCGCCGTCGGTAGCGGTACAGTCGCCAGCCCAGTAGCACGGCGAGCACCAGGACATAAACAAGCGGCTCGCGGATATCGGCCTTCACCTGCCAGTAGAAATGCGTGCAGGCAAGGATCGCCGCGGGATACACCAGGCGGTGCAGGCGCTGCCAGCGGCGGCCCAGGCGCCGCATGGCCCGTTTCGTCGACGTCACTGCCAGCGGGATGAGCAACAGCAGTGCCGAAAAACCGACCGTGATGAAGGGGCGCTTGGCGATGTCCTCGAGCAACACCCGCCAGTCCAGACTCTGGTCCACGAGCAGGTAGAAAAGGAAATGCAACGAGACATAGAAGAATGCGAACAGGCCCAGCATGCGCCGGAATCCCAGCAGGCGCGGCCAGCCGAGGAATTCACGGAGCGGCGTCACGGCGAGCGTGGTCAGCAGGAATCGCAGGCCCCAGATGCCAAGCGTGTCCTGGATCTTCTCGATGGGATTGGCGCCCAGCGATGCCGCCGGCCAGCCCGCAAGGCCCGCCAGCAACCAGCCAACCGGCAGCAGGCACAGCAGGAAAACGAGTGGCTTCGCGATCCACCGCGTCGCAAGCTTGGCGTTCAACTTCAGCATCAGAAATTCCGCGCCAGGTCCATGCCGCTGTACAAGTTCGCGACCTCGGCGGCATATCCGTTGAATTTTACCGTCGGCTGGCGCGACAGCAGAGAACCGGAACCGATGCGCCGCTCACGCTTCTGGCTCCAGCGCGGGTGGTCGACCTCTGGATTGACGTTGGCATAGAAGCCGTATTCGCGCGGCGCCGATAGCGCCCAGGTGGTTGCAGGCATGCTCTCCGTGAAGCGGATCCGCACGATTGACTTGATGCCCTTGAAACCGTACTTCCAGGGCACGACCAGACGCAGCGGCGCGCCATTCTGATTCGGCAGTACCTGCCCGTAAAGTCCGACCGCGAGGATTGCGAGCGGATGCATCGCCTCATCCATGCGCAGCCCTTCGACATAGGGCCAGTCGAGCACATTAGATCGCTGGCCGGGCATCTGCTTGGGATCCATCAGTGTCTTGAATTCGACGAACTTCGCGCGCGAGGACGGCTCGAACCGCTTGACCAGTTCGCCGAGCGGGAATCCGACCCAGGGGATGACCATCGACCAGGCCTCCACGCAGCGCAGCCGATAGATCCGCTCCTCGAGCGAGTGTGGCTTCAGCAAATCCTCGAGCGTGTAACGGCCCTTGCCCTCGCATTCGCCGTCGACGACGACGGACCACGGCCTCGGGCGGAGGCTACCGGCATTGCGGGCCGGGTCGTCTTTCCCGGTGCCGAATTCGTAGAAGTTGTTGTAACCCGTGATGTCCGCCAGGGAGTTGGCCGACTCGGTGGTCGAGTCGCGCGCATTGCGCTTGTATTGCAGTCGCTCGATGAGCGAAACGTTCATGACCTGCTCGCCGAAAGCGGGTTGCGCGAGTGCCGCCGCCACCCCGATACCGGCGATTCCGGCGAGAAATTCGCGTCGCGCACGGTAGACGGGTTCCGGCGTGATGTCCGAGGGTCGAATTCGCATGATTGGCCTCCTGCTCATCAGACCGGGGCGGCGGGGGCTTTGTTACGCCAATCTGCGACCGGGATCCCGAATCTACCAGCGGCACGCCTGGCGCCAAGGCAGCCATTGACGAGCATCGGACGCTCCACGACCCGGAGGTGCGCGAGGTCAGAGCCGGAATTGCCATAGGCCGCGATCGTGGTGCCCGGGAATCGGGTCCGCAAGGATTCGACGCAACGCAATTTTTCGGCGGCGCGCCGGTTCGGCGTGGTCAGGGCCCCGTCGAGGCGCCCATCGCGCCAGGCGATGCCGGTGCAGATCGTTTCATCAAAGCCGAAGCGCGCGCCGACCTGCGGAACGTACAGGTCCACGCTCGCGGACAGCAGCACCAGCCTGTCGCCGGCGCGCCGATGGCGCGCGATGGCCTCCAGTGCGCCAGGACAGAGCATTTCGTCATCCAGGCCGTCCACGAAATCGCGTGACCAGGCGGCGACTTCTGCCTGGGTCGCGCCGGACATCAGCCGATGTATCAATTGGGACTTGAGCCTGCCCCGGTCACGATCACCGAAGGCATAGCGCCAGAATGTCGTCAGCACGGTCCATTGCCAGGCGCCGCGCGGATGACGCCGCAGCCAGCCGCGCAGGTAGGGCAGGAAGGTATCGCGTCGGGTAATGGTGCCGTCGAGGTCGAATACCGCGATGAATGGGTTCATGGCGTATCAACCCGCGCGCCGGGTTGGCACCTGATCAGGCCGCCAGCTGGCGCAACACGAATTGCAGGATGCCGCCGTTGTCCATGTACTCCCATTCCTTGGGTGTATCAACGCGCACGTCGACCGGGAAGCTCACCAGTTTTCCACCGGTCTTCAGCGCGCGAACTGTAGCTTTCTTGCTGCCCGGCGTCAGCCCATCGAATCCATAGGTCTCCGTGCCATCGAGACCAACCGTCTGCGCGTTCTGGCCAGTCTCGAATGTCAGCGGGAACACCCCCATGCCGACCAGGTTCGCGCGATGGATCCGCTCGAAACTCTCCGCGATGACCACCTTGACACCCAGCAGGTTGGTGCCCTTGGCGGCCCAGTCGCGCGAGGAGCCGGTACCGTACTCCTTGCCGGCGATCACGACCAGCGGCACGCCGGCTGCGATGTATTTCATCGCGGCGTCGTAGATCGGCATCTGCTCGCCGCCGGGTTGCACGCGTGTCACTCCGCCCTCGACACCTGGCACCATCAGGTTCTTGATGCGAGAGTTCGCGAATGTGCCGCGCATCATGATCTGGTGATTGCCGCGCCGCGATCCATAGCTGTTGAAATCCGCGGGCGCCACACCGTTCTGCTGCAGGTACAAGCCGGCGGGGGATTCCTTGCGGATCGCGCCAGCAGGCGAGATGTGATCGGTCGTGATCGAATCGCCGAACAGCGCCAGGCAGCGGGCCTGGCTAATCGTCGGCAGTCCCGGCCGCTTGCGATTCATGCCGGTGAAGTAGGGTGGATTCTGGATATAAGTGCTGGCGCCTTCCCAGCGATAGGTTTGCGATTCCGGGACCTGGATGCCACGCCAACGCTCGTCACCCTTGAAGACGTCACCGTAGCTCTTGACGAACATGTCCGCTGACACCGAACGTCCAACCGCCTGTTGAATTTCACTGGCGCTCGGCCAGATGTCGCGCAGGTAGACCGGCTTGCCATCGCGGCCCATGCCTATGGGATCGCGCGTGAGGTCAAGATCCACGGTGCCGGCCAGCGCAAAGGCGACCACGAGCGGCGGGGAGGCCAGGAAGTTCATGCGCACTTCCTGATGCACGCGACCCTCGAAATTGCGGTTACCGGACAGCACCGAGGCGACCGACAGCTTGTGGTCGTTGATCGCCTTCGATATCGGCACATTGAGCGGACCGGAGTTGCCGATGCAGGTCGTGCAGCCATAACCGACGATGTGGAATCCCAGCGCTTCGAGATCCACCAGCAGCCCGGCGCGCCTCAGGTATTCCGTGACGACCTTGGATCCGGGCGCCATCGAGGTCTTGACCCAGGGTTGCACGGCGAGGCCGCGTTCCTGCGCCTTGCGCGCGAGCAGGCCGGCGCCAACCATGACGGACGGGTTCGACGTGTTGGTGCAGGAAGTGATCGCGGCGATCACGACCGCGCCGTCCTTCAGTTCGAAATCCCGGCCCGCGTCGCTGACCCGCGCGGGACCGCTCGATGTCCACTTGTCCTGGTCTTGGTCGAGGGCGGAGCGGAACGCCTTCTGCATGTCGCTCAACAGCACCCGGTCCTGTGGCCGCTTCGGGCCCGCCAGCGACGGCCGTACCGTGGGCAGCTCAAGGTGCAACACATCGGTGTAGAGCGCGTCGGGCGCGCCATCGTGACGCCACATGCCCTGCGCCAATGCATACTCGCGCACCAGTGCGATCTGGCTCTCTTCCCGCCCGGTCAGGCGCAGGTAGCTAAGCGTCTCCTCGTCAATCGGAAAGATCCCGCAGGTCGCCCCATATTCGGGGGCCATGTTCGCGATCGTCGCTCGATCGGCCAACGGCAGCTGGGCGAGGCCGTCGCCGAAAAACTCGACGAATTTCTCGACGACACCGCGCTTTCGCAACTGCTCGGTCACGGTCAGGACCAGATCGGTCGCCGTTGCGCCCTCCGGCAGCCGCCCAGTCAGCTTCATGCCGATGACCTCGGGGATCAGCATCGTCGAGGGCTGCCCGAGCATCGCCGCCTCCGCTTCGATTCCGCCGACGCCCCAGCCCAGGACGCCGACACCATTGATCATCGTCGTGTGCGAATCGGTCCCGACGATGGTGTCCGGGTAGGCGAGACCGTGC
>JANPCY010000424.1:0-1804 GCA_031431175.1 Steroidobacteraceae bacterium
GTCACGTCGCCGGTGCGCCCGTTCGGCAGCCGCTCGATTACAAGCAATTGGTCGCTTGATTCGGGTTTGCGCAACACAAGCCGTTCAGGGATCACGCTTAAGACCGGGAGCTCGTCTCCGTACGAATACTCCGCCAAGCTCAGCGAAATAAGCAGAATCAAAATCAATAGGCACCGCGACATCGATCGTTTCCCAGGCAGGCCGAATCGATACAGGCGAGTAAGCAGGACTGGACGCGAAATCCGCATCCCGGCAGGGTACCGCTTCACAATACGACAAATGCCCGCCGGGTTCAAGGCGCAAGCTCGCTCACCGGTACCTAAACGGATGGTCGGCTGAGGCTCCGGCTGGCGGCCACGACCAGAATTCGCCAGCGATCTCAGGGCGCGACGGCACGGCACCGACACTTGCGAGCCCCTTTGCCGCCACTTCCCCGGCTGACAGCTCCCAGGCGCGGGCCGACTCGATTCGCGTCCAGCGGATCGCGAGCGAGCGCTGTTTACCGTGATGATATTGGCAGCGGTCACGAGTCTCGTCCTCTGCGTCGCCGTTTGGCGGATGTCGGCCTGGGCGCGGCACCCTCTGATCTGCTTGGCGTGTTTTGGCCTGCTGTTGTTCCCACTCGGTACCCACCGCAATTGTAATGGAGTGGCTCGGCGCGCTCAGCGGTGAAGATGCCCACACGAACGAGAAGCTCAATGGTTGGGTGCCAGTTCCACTTGTTGACCCAGAGGTCCTCGCCGGTAGCTGGATTCAGAGCGTACGCCATAGACCACCAATTGTCGTAACTCCCGACGCGACGCATCACCGGGCACCGCTGAGTGACCTTCGGTTTCAAACCGTTCGATCGGCCGCCCGCCAAGCGCAAAGGCATCCCCCTCTCGCCGCTTGCCCAGAAGATGCTCCACGACATGCAGCTGGCCGGCCTCGGTGAACGGACTCACGAGTCCTACCTCCGCAGCGTCCGCAAGTTCGCCCAGTGGCTGAAGAAGGCCCCCGACCTCGCCTCCGAGAATGACCTGCGGCGTTACCTGCTGTTCATCAAGAACGACCAGCAATGGGAAGGCAACTCTCTCCGCGTCGCTTACGCCGGCCTGAAGTTCTTCTACGCGCACACCTGCCCGCGCGAATGGCCCACGCTCCATAAATTACGCGTCCCCCGCCAGGTGAAACTCCCCGCCGTGCTGACCGTGGCCGAAGTCGATCAGCTCATCGACACCATCCACAAGCCGGCCCTGCAGTGCTTCTTCTGGACGGTCTACTCCCTGGGACTTCGTCTGCAAGAGCACTCCATCTCCAGGTGGCGACATCGATGCTGGACGGATGCTGGTCCACGTCCGCCGCGGCAAAGGCCACAAAGATCGACTGGTGCCGCTCACCGCTTTGACACTCGACCTGCTGCGCGCCCACTGGGCCACGCATCGCAATCGGCAATGGCTCTTCCCGCGCGAAGGACGCAACCACCAGCAGTCCGCCACGGCCACGCAGCCCATGGATGCGACGACGGTCCAGGGCTGCATCAAGAAGGTCGTGAACCAGTTGGGCTGGGCCAAACGGGGTGTTTCGACCCATTCCTTGCGCCACAGCTACGGCACGCATCTCCTGGAGATTGGCGTCAACCTGCGTCAGATCCAGAAGTATATGGGACACAGCAGCCTGCAGACCACCACGCTGTATCTGCATCTGACCACCGTGGGAGAGGAAATCGCCGTGGCCAAGTCCAAGCGCTGATGAACGATCGGCAGGTGAGCCGCCATGAGTGAGACCACCCTATGCTCGACCGCCGAGCCGGCCTTGACCGAGA
>JANPCY010000425.1:0-2916 GCA_031431175.1 Steroidobacteraceae bacterium
TGAGCGCGCAAACAAATAGAACGAATCGGAAGGCTCGCAGCATTCTAGGTCCCCTGTAAGCGGCGCAGGCGGACCTGCAACTCGCGCCGGCGATAGTCGATGATCAGGGTCTCGATCAGGCCCAGCACGTCCATGCCGATCAGCATCGCGGGTTCGTCCGTCATCTTCCAGTGCTTGAAGATCGAGAAATCGGCAAAGGTCATGGCTGGGTTCCTGACCAGGATTTCGCCCATCGCGATCGCGGGTGTCGAAATGCGTTCCCCGGTCTCGATGTCGAGCGTCGCGCCGGTTACCTCGTCGGGTACGGACGGGAGTTTCGAGCGGCGCCTGACGAGCGCATCGCGAAGCGCGAGATTGCCAAGCGTCGACTGGCCGCCAGTGTCGATTATGGCCTTGGTGCGCACGCCGCCGAGCCAGGCATCCACGACCAGCAGGCGTCCGCGCATGAATTTCACCGGGACGACGACAAAACCCGGCCCGGCTCTTTCATTGCGCGAACGCATGATCGTGATGCGGTCGTGGCGAAATTCGATGGTGATGCGCTTGTCGCCGAGGCCTTCGGTGCCGAGGATTCCTTCGGCGCCCCCCAGCGCATCGGGCACGATCGGCAGGCGCTTGGGCTCCATCAGCAGTTCGCCGACTTCGAGTGAATCGACCGGAATCGCGGGCACCGTCACGCTGCCCGTTGCACCTTGAAGCTTAATCGTGCCCGGGTAGTCCAGGGTCAGGCCGAGCGCTTCCGCGACTTTCGCGGTCAATGCGGATTTGGTTGCGCCGGTATCCAGCACCAGCCGGAATGGCCCCTGGCCGTTGATCAAGACCGGCGCCCAGATACGCCCGATGCGATCGCGCCGGGTCGGCGCCACGAAGCGCGGCTCGGGCGCCACGATCGTCACTTCGGTCATTTCCTGGATTGCCGGAAGCACGGGTTCTTCGACGGCCTGATTCAGGACCAGCAATAGTGCCGCGGGCAGAACGTAGACGATCACTGCAGACTCAGACGGTCTGCGCGCACTCAGGTTCCTGCGAGTTTCTTTTCGACCAGTCCCCGTACGGCAGCCAGAGCATCATCGAGCTTGCCGGCGTCATTGCCGCCGGCCTGGGCGAAGTCCGCTCGACCGCCGCCGCGGCCACCGACCATGGCCGCTACGCTTCCGACCAGATCGCCAGCCTTGACCAAGGCAGTGAGATCCGGCGTGACGCTTGCGACGAGCGCTACCTTGCCATCTTCGGTCACGGCGCCTAATACGACCACTGCCGTTCCGAGCTTGTTCTTCATCTGGTCGGCGGCTTCGCGAAGCGTCTTCGCGTCCGCGCCGTCGATCCTCGCGGCAAGCACATGCGTCCCATTGACCTTGACCGCGCTCGCTGCGAGATCCTGGCCGCCACTGCCAGAGGCCAGCTTCGATCTCAGGCCCGCGAGTTCGCGTTCGAGCTTTTTCTGGCGCTCAAGGAGCTGGGTCAACTTGTCCTCGACCTCGGCAGATGTGCCGCGCAGCAGTGCTGCGACGCGCTTCAGCGCTCCATCGGCGACCTTCACCGCCTCGAGAGCGCCCTCACCGCTCACTGCCTCGATGCGCCGGATGCCGGCCGCGATGCCACCTTCCGAGGTGATGCGAAACAGGCCGATGTCGCCGGTGCGATGCACGTGCGTGCCGCCGCAAAGCTCGGTCGAGAAATCCGCGAATTTCAGCACGCGGACGGTGTCGCCGTATTTTTCGCCGAAGAGCGCCATGGCGCCCGCCTTGATCGCCTCGTCGTAGGGGAGCTCACGGATATCGGCCGCGGAATTCCGGCGAATTTCGGCATTGACCATCCTTTCGATCGTGTCGAGTTCCTGGGGCGTGACCGGCTGGGTGTGCGAGAAATCGAAGCGCAGGCGGTCGGGCGCGACGAGCGAGCCCTTCTGGACGACATGCGTGCCGAGCACTTTCCGAAGCGCCGCGTGCAGCAGATGCGTCGCCGAATGGTTCAGTACCGTCGCTTGGCGGGTCTTTTCGTCCACCCGGGCCGTGAGCTTGTCGCCGATCCTGAGCGAGCCCGATTCGAGGCGGCCGATGTGCAGGTGCGCATTGGCCAGCTTTTTCGTGTCCGTCACCCGGAAACGTGCTTTTTCGTTATCAAACACGCCGATATCGCCGACCTGTCCGCCCGCTTCCGCATAAAAAGGTGTCTTGTCGAGCACGATTTGCAGGTCGTCACCAGCGCTCGCTGCCTTGACCGCGGCGCCGTCTTTCAGCATCGCCTGGATTTCGCCCTCGCCCACGAGCGAGTCGTAGCCGCAAAAATCAGTGGTGCTGCCCAGAATTAACTTCGGCGACAGACCAGAAATCCTAATTGACGCCGGAGTCACGAAAACACTCGCGTCGCGGGAACGCTCGCGCTGACTGTCCATCGCCTTCTCGAACCCCGCGCTATCGATCGCGAGACCGCGCTCGCGCGCGATATCGGCGGTGAGATCCACGGGGAATCCGAAGGTGTCGTAGAGCTTGAAGACCGCTTCGCCTGGAATCGTCCTGCTCTTCAGGCGTTTGATTGCGTCTTCAAGAAGCTCCATGCCGTTCGCGAGTGTTTCCGCGAAGCGCTCCTCTTCCTGACGCAATACGCGACTGGCGTGGTCGGCGCCCTTCACAAGCTCCGGGCAGGCCTCGCCCATCTGCTCGACCAAAGCGGGAACCAGCGCGTGGAAGAAGGGTTTTTCCTGGCCCAACTGGTAGCCATGACGGATCGCGCGGCGGATGATGCGACGCAGCACATAATCGCGTCCCTCATTGCCCGGCACAACGCCGTCCACGATCAGGAAGGAGCAGGCGCGGATGTGATCCGCGATCACGCGCAATGACGGGCTCTTGCGGTCCATCTGGTTGGTCGCTTTAGCGGCTGCAGTGACGAGTCCCTGGAACAGGTCGATGTCGT
>JANPCY010000426.1:0-7992 GCA_031431175.1 Steroidobacteraceae bacterium
GCGCGGGGCCGTTCACCTACGCCAGGGGAACACATTTCAAGGGCCCGCTCCGCGGCGAGCCACCCTTCACCCTGGAAGGCCACGTGCAACGCAGTGATGATTCGCAAATGGCTGTCGTCGCTCCGCCCGAAAAATGGCTCACCGGCACGGGCCGCCGCGGCATGGTCATTTTTGCCGACACCCGTGGCTACCACAAAGGCGGACTCGCCCGCACCAATGACCGCATCATGTACAACTGCATGTTCACGTCGCCAGCTTCGCAAGTGCGTGAGATGATGAAACGTCCCGAGGAATTCCCCATGCCGGCGGATCGCGAGCAGGCCCTGGCGCTCACGCCGCCGCGGCGAATGCTTCGCGCGTGAGATTGCGCGGCGCGCCCGCGCCCGCAACCACGTTGTCCTCGATCCGGATGCCGCCAAAGGGCTTCAGGGCACCGACACGCTGCCAGTCGATCATGCGGCCAGCGCCATTGCCTTGCGCTTTCGCGAGCAGCGATTCGATGAAGTAGATGCCCGGTTCCACCGTCACGACGACACCGGCCTCGAGATCGCGCGTGAGACGTAGATATGGATGCCCCTCGGGCTTTGGCCGCATGCCTCCTTCCGGTTCCGCCAAGAATCCTCCGGTGTCATGAACCATCAAGCCGAGCAGGTGGCCGATGCCATGCGGGAAGAACACCGACGTCACCCCTTCCGCAACCGCCGCTTCCGGCGTGCCCTTGACGATGCCGTGCTCGACCAGGATGCCGGCGATGGTGCGGTGTGCTGCGAGATGGATCTCGCGGTAATCCTTGCCGGGGCGCACCAGGTCGGCAAGTTTCAGCTGGGCCACATCGAGCGCGTCAATCAATGCCTGAAAATCGCCGGAGGCAGCCGCGTAAGTGCGCGTGATATCCGAGGCATAGCCAGCGAACTGGGCGCCGGCGTCGATCAGGAATGACCGGACCACCGGCGCGCGCTTGCGATCCAGGTGCTGGTAATGCAGCACAGCCGCATGGGTGTCAAAAGCAATGATGTTGTTGTAGGGTAGTTCCTCTTCACGGGCGCCTGCCGCCCGGCAGTAGCCGAGGTGGATTTCGTACTCGCTGGCTCCGGCGCGGAATGCGGCTTCGGCGGCCCGATGACCGCGCACGCCCGCGGCCGAGGCCCGCGCCATGCATTCGACTTCGTAGGAGGTCTTGGCGGCGCGGGCGTAATCGAGCAGGGTCGTCAGTGCTACCGGATCGTGATCGCCGAGCCCCGCGGTTACCGCAGACGGCTCGCCGAGGATCGCCCAGCGGTCCCCGGCGCCTGCGAATTGTTTCAGTTCGGCCGGTGAGCGGACCACCCTCAAGTCGAAAGACGCCACCCAATAGCCCTCTGGGAGGGCAGGCGGAAGGTACCAGTAGTCGTCCGGCTGGTGAAAGACCAGGCTCGGACGGCCACCCGGACGGTACACCACGAAGCAGTCGGGGGTGCCGTCCGGGACCCAGGAGCGGTAGCGCGAGTTGGGCTTGAACGGGTAGCTGTTGTCGTCCAGATACAGGTACCTGAGGCTGCCGGAGGCGACAATCAGGCCGTCGTAGCCCTGCGCGGCCAGCGCCCGGTCGGCCCTGGCCATCATCTCACTCAGGTGGCCAGCATATAGCGCTGAAATTGCGGGCTGCGACATCAGTGATCCCTCGCTCACAGGCTCATGGAAGCGTAGCCGTTGGCGGCCCCGATGGCCACGCCTGAGGCACCCAGCGCGGCATTTGTCGCTAATTTGCGACCTTTCATATCCGCTGCATTGAGGCTAAAATTCCGCGACGCGACGAGGTACCGAACAAAAGTTCGATGTTTTGGCCGCGGACTTGATCATCTTTTTCTCACTGAACAAACCTGGGGTAACTGACGATGAATGCAAAGATTTGGGGCGCCATTGCGGTTGCCCTCGTGCTGGGTGCCTGCGGTGGCAAACAGGAAGAAGCTGCTGCGACCGCCGAAGATGCAGCTGCTGCCGCCGCGCAGGAAGTGGCGCCGGCTGTTGATGCGGCCGCGGGTGCAGTTGACGATGCAGCCACTGCGGTTGGCGACGCTACCACCGACGCTGCCGCTGTTGTTCAGGATGCCGTGACGCCGGAAGCTCCGGCGGAAGCTCCGCAGCAGTAAGTCCTGACTGCAGATGACCACTCGGCCGGGCGGATGGCGCGGTAACCCCGCGGCCTTCCCCCCGGCCGTTCCATTTTTGGGGTTCCAGAAATGTCGATCAGCATTCGCGAGGCCAAGACCTCGCAACAGGATCGCAACTGGATCGAGCAGGCCTATGGCGAATATCTCGCCGACCTGGCTGTCGATCAAACCGGTGTGTTCCCGTCGTTAACGGTCACCGGGCAGAGCATCGCCGAGCTGGTGCAGGGATGGTTCCGCGACGAGCGCTCCGTGCCATTCGTGATACTGCGCGAAAATCAGCTGGCGGGATTTGCGCTGGTACAGCGCGAGGCGGCTACCGCCGACGACCGCAAGCGTCACTATCGCCTGAGCGAATTTTTTGTGGGGCAAGCATTTCGCAGGCGCGGCGTCGGCCGCGGCGCGGCCATGCTGCTGTTCTCGCGCTTCGCTGGAGAGTGGACCATCGCCGAGCAGGCCAGAAATCCGGGCGCGCTCCGCTTCTGGCGCCGCGTCGTCGCCGAATACACGAATGGCGATTTTCGCGAGCGCCGCGCCCACGGCGAAGTGGCGCATCAATTCTCGACCCACCGCACGGCGTCGGTGCCGGCGCGCTGAGGTCATTCGCGGACCGCGACCACCACGCGGCGCGCGCCTGCAACCTCGAATACGAATTCGAGCTCGAAGGCCTGCCCTGCAATCAGCGACCTCTTGAGACCCATCAGCATCACGTGCAGGCCGCCGGGCGCGAATTCAACCTTTTCGCCGGGCGCGACATGCAGGACCGCGACCTCGCGCATGCGCGCGATGCCCTCAACAACTTCGGAGCGGTGAACCCCGGCGCTCGCAGCGACGGAAGTCTTTAGCTTCAGCAGTCGGTCCGATTTCGCGCTGCCATTCTCGATCTCGAAATAGATCACGCCCATGGTCACGCCCGGCGGTGTCGCGCGTGCCCACGCGGCAGTGACGGTCAACTCGCCGGCAAATGTGCCGCCGGCAGCGAGCAACACAAGCGGTAGCGCAAGCCACTTCAATGCGCGCGCATTCATGCGGCGTTCTTCGCGCGCGCCAGCACGCGCTTCAGATAGCGACCGGTGAATGACGCTGCCGAGCGCGCAATCTGTTCGGGCGTGCCCTCGGCCACGATTTGGCCGCCGCCGTCGCCGCCCTCGGGGCCAAGATCGATGACCCAGTCAGCGGTCTTGATGACGTCCAGGTTGTGCTCGATGACAATCACGGTATTGCCCTCGTCGCGCAACCGGTGCAGCACTGCGAGCAGGTGTTTCACGTCCTCGAAGTGCAGGCCGGTGGTCGGCTCGTCGAGAATATAGAGCGTCCGGCCGGTGGAGCGCTTGGAAAGTTCCTTGGCGAGCTTGACGCGCTGCGCCTCGCCACCGGAGAGCGTGGTCGCGTTCTGGCCGAGGCGGTCATAGGAAAGTCCAACATCGAGCAGCGTCTGCAACTTGCTGGCGATGGTGGGCACGGCCTGGAAGAAAGGCCAGGCGTCTTCGACCGTCATCTCCAGGACCTCCTGGATATTCTTGCCCTTGTAACGCACGTCGAGCGTCTCACGGTTGTAGCGGCGGCCCTTGCAGACGTCACATGAAACATAGATGTCCGGCAGGAAATGCATCTCGACCTTGATGACGCCGTCGCCCTGGCAGGCCTCGCAGCGGCCGCCCTTGACGTTGAAGCTGAAACGGCCGGGCTGGTAACCGCGCGAGCGGGATTCAGCTGTGCCCGCGAACAGCTCGCGGATCGGCGTGAATAGCCCGGTATAGGTGGCCGGATTCGAGCGCGGCGTGCGTCCGATCGGGCTCTGGTCGATGTCAATAATGCGGTCGATCTCGCCGATACCGTCAACACCGGCGCAGGGCGCCGGCTGCTGTGACGACAGATCCAGCTCGCGGGCCGTGTGCCGGTACAGTGTGTCGTTGACGAGCGTCGACTTGCCGGAGCCGGATACGCCCGTCACGCAAGTCATCAGTCCGATCGGGAACGCCGCGTCGATGGCCTTGAGATTATTGCCAGTCGCTCCGCGCACGCGCAAAGCGCGTTTCAGGTTGCGTTGCGTGCGGCTCCCGGGAATTTCGATGCGCAGCCGTCCCGAAAGGTACTGGCCGGTCAGCGAGGTCGGACTCAATTCGATATCGGCAGGACTGCCCTGTGCAATAACGCGCCCGCCGTGCACGCCGGCGCCGAGGCCGAGGTCCACTACGTGGTCGGCCTGCCGGATGGCCTCCTCGTCGTGCTCGACGACAATGACAGTGTTGCCGAGATCGCGCAGCCGATGAAGCGTATCGAGGAGGCGCTGGTTGTCGCGCTGGTGCAGGCCGATCGATGGCTCGTCCAAAATGTACATGACGCCGACCAGGCCGGAGCCGATCTGGCTCGCCAGCCGGATGCGCTGCGACTCGCCGCCCGACAGCGTCTCTGCACTACGATCGAGTGTCAGGTAATCGAGCCCGACGTCAACAAGAAATCCGAGCCGGTCGGCAATCTCCTTGACCACTTTCGCGGCGATATCCGCGCGCCAGCCTTCGAGACGCAGCGCCGCGAAAAACTCGAGTGCGCGGCGCACCGGCAGGGCTGCGATCGCGGGTAATGCGACGCCGCCGACAAACACATTCCGCGCCGGACGAGCGAGCCGTGCACCCTCACAGTCGGGGCATTGGCGCGTGCCGAGGTAACGGGCAAGCTCCTCGCGTACCGTCATCGATTCAGTTTCGCGGTAACGGCGATCGAGATTCGGCAGGATGCCCTCGAACTTGTGTTTGCGCTTGATGGTGCGCCCGCGCGAATCGAAATAGCGGAATTCGATCTCCTCGCCGCCGCTGCCCTGCATCAGCATGTCCTGCACGCGCATCGGCAGGCCGTCATAGGGTGCCTCCGGATCGAACTGGTAATGGTCGGCGAGCGCCTGAACCATCTGGTAGTAGTAGGCATTGCGGCGATCCCAGCCACGCACCGCGCCGCCAGCCAGCGACAGTTGCGGATGCGTGACGACCCGCTCCGGGTCGAAGAACTGTTTGACGCCGAGACCGTCGCAACCGGGGCAGGCGCCGGCCGGGTTGTTGAACGAGAACAGGCGCGGCTCCAGCTCCGACAGCGAGTAGCCGCAGACCTTGCAGGCGAACTTGTCCGAGAACACGAGTTCCGCGCGCTTCGGTTCCTCGAGGAATGCGATGCGCGCCACGCCCTCGCCGAGTCGCAGCGCGGTTTCGAAGGATTCCGCCAGGCGTTGCTGCAGGTCCGCGCGCACCTTGAAGCGATCGACCACCGCGTCGATCGAATGCTTGCGTTTTGGATCGAGGCGGATCTTCTGGTCGAGCTCGACCAGTTTCCCGTCCACGCGGGCACGCACGAATCCCTTGCTGCGTAGTTCATCGACGACCTGCTGGTGCTCGCCTTTGCGTCCGGCGATGACCGGTGCGAGCAATCCAAGCGGCGTGCCCTCGGGCAGCGCCAGCACCTGGTCCACCATCTGACTGACGGTCTGCGCCGACAGGTCGAGTCCGTGATCCGGGCAGCGCGGAACGCCCGCGCGTGCGTAAAGGAGGCGCAGGTAGTCGTAGATCTCGGTGACGGTCCCGACCGTCGAGCGCGGATTGTGCGAGGTCGATTTCTGCTCGATGGAGATCGCCGGCGACAGGCCCTCGATCGAATCGAGGTCGGGCTTCTCCATCATGGAAAGGAACTGGCGCGCGTAGGCTGACAGCGACTCCACGTATCGGCGCTGGCCCTCGGCGTAGATCGTGTCGAAGGCGAGCGACGACTTGCCCGAGCCGGACAATCCGGTAAACACGATCAACCGGTCGCGCGGCAGGTCGAGGTCGATATCCCGCAGGTTGTGGGTGCGGGCGCCGCGGATCTGGATTGTGGTCGTCATTGCCGCCATTAGCGCCACGCGGGTGACGCGCGGCGAGCCTGATAGAATAACCGGCCCGTTCCGTGCGCCGCAAAGGGATTTCCAGTGGTGGTTGAGACTGCCGCGGCGCTCTCGCCTGCTGAACGCCGTGCCGTCGCGACTCTCGCCGTCATTTATGCGGTCCGGATGCTTGGGCTCTTCCTGCTGCTGCCGGTCCTCGCCCTGCACGCGGGTTCACTACCTGGGGGTACACCACTATTGGCAGGGCTCGCGGTCGGGGCCTATGGTCTGACCCAGGCCCTGATGCAGATCCCGTTCGGAGTCTGGTCCGACCGCCTGGGCCGGCGCCCCCTGATCGTGGCCGGGCTGCTGTTGCACATCGGCGGCTCGGCGCTCGGTTATTTCGCAGCAACCGCCTGGGCGCTCGTGATCGCGCGCACCATCCAGGGATTGGGCGCGGTATCGGGCCCGGTGATGGCGCTTCTTGCTGACCGCACGCGTGCGGCCTCACGCACCCGTGCGATGGCCTTCATCGGCATCAGCATCGGCATGTCCTTTGTCGTGTCGCTGGTGGCTGGACCGCTGCTGGCCGGCGCAATCGGTGTTGCCGGGATCTTCGCGCTGATCGGCGGCTTCGGACTGGTGGCGCTTGCACTCATCGTATTCGCGGTTCCGAAGGAAGCGGCGCGCGAAATCGGCCAGGTTCGCAAACCCTGGCGGAGGGTCCTGACAGGGCGTCTGCTGCCGTATTACTCCGGCATCTTCGTGCTGCACCTATCGCTCACCGCGACATTTATCGCCGTTCCCCATGCGCTCCGTGATGTGCACGGCATGGCCGCGGCGGATCACTGGCAGTTCTACCTGGCCGTATTTGCCTCGTCACTGTTGTTGACCGTGCCGATGCTCCTCTGGTCGGAGCGCGGCAAACGGGCCGCGCGGACCTCCGTCATCGGCGGCCTGCTGCTGGCGGCCGCACAAGTGGCGCTTGCCTTGTGCTACTTGAATTTCATGGCGCTGGCGGTGGCGCTGTTGATCTTCTTCGGGGCCTTCAATTTTCTCGAGGCGTGCCTGCCCTCAAGCCTTTCAGAGGCCGCGGGCGAGGATGCGCGCGGCGCGGCGCTTGGCGTGTTCTCGACCTGCCAGTTTGCGGGGGCTTTCGCGGGCGGGATCCTGGGTGGTGGTCTGTTGGGTAGCGCGGCGGGGATCCCCGGCGTATTCCTGCTCGCGGGCCTGGCCGCCGCCAGCTGGCTGACGGTGGCGGGCCGGTCCGAATCCCCCTGAATTCACCCGATTGACGGTGTGCCGGAGGCCGGCCGGCGACTACAATGGTCCATCGATAACAGGAGTCGGGGAGACGGCCATGGCACGCGGCGTCAACAAGGTCATTCTATTGGGCAATATCGGGCAGGACCCGCAGAGCCGCGCGATGCCATCGGGCAAGGCGGTCGTGAATCTCCGCATCGCCACCAGCAAGCAGTGGCGCGACAAGCAGACCGGCGAGAACAAGGAAGCCACCGAGTGGCACACGGTGGTGATGTTCGACCGCCTGGCTGAAATCGCAGCTGAATACCTGCGCAAGGGCTCGCAGGTTTACATCGAGGGCGAGTTGCGCACACGCAAGTGGCAGGACACGGCAGGCCACGATCGCTATTCGACCGAGATCGTCGCGAACGAAATGCAGATGCTGGGTGGACGCAGTGCGGGAGCTGGCGGCACCGGAGCCGGTCGCGACCGGCCGGCGCCGGAGCGCAGCGAGGATAGTAGTCCACGCTCGGAACCCGCGGGCGTCGCGGAAAACTTCGACGACGACATCCCGTTCTAGGCACCGCCGGCATGTTCGGTCATGCCGGCTGAAGACACCCGATCGAAGCGGTCGGAACCCGAATCCTTGGCAACCGCTACCTTCGGGCCGATCCAGCCTCAATAAATCATTAAAAAACAATAGCTTGTAGTAGTGTCCTAGCGCAGCTGCGCGCCCCGCCGCGCTTCATCGGCGGC
>JANPCY010000427.1:0-1758 GCA_031431175.1 Steroidobacteraceae bacterium
CAGGGCGGCGGCGACATGATCCTGTCGGTGTCTTTTAACGGGACGACCTACAATCACCTGCCCCACCGTTTCGAGGCCGGCACACCGCATGTCGCCGGCGCGGTCGGACTCGGCGCCGCGATCCACTACCTGGAAGCGATCGGCATGGACAGGATCGGTCGCTACGAGCAGGGATTGCTCCAGTACGCGACGGCGAGGCTCGCGGACATTCCTGGCCTAGCCATCATTGGCACCGCGCCGGACAAGGCGAGCCTTGTGTCGTTCACCGCCGAGGGCGTGCATCCGCACGATCTCGGCACGGTGCTCGACTCACAGGGTGTCGCCGTGCGCACCGGCCACCATTGCGCGATGCCAGTCATGGAGTATTTCGGCGTCCCCGCCACGGCGCGGGCGTCGTTCGCCTTCTACAACACGCACGAGGAAATCGACGCGCTACACGATGCCGTGCGGTACGCGATCCGGATGCTGCGCTGATGGACCTCGCCGACCTCTACCGCGACGTCATCGTCGACCACAACCGCAGCCCGCGGAACTTCGGGCGGCTGGATCGCGCCAACTATGCTGCGGAAGGAAATAATCCCTTATGCGGCGATAGGTTACAAGTCTTTGTTGAGATGCAGGAGGACGTGATCCGCGATATCCGCTTCGAGGGCGCAGGTTGCGCGATCTTGACGGCTTTCGCCTCGCTGATGAGCGAGGTCGTCAAGCGCAAGAGCCGCGCACAACTCGCGGGACTCTTCGACAGCGTGCACCGGATGCTGACGCGGCTCGATGCCACGCCGGGTCCCGGCCTCGGCAAGCGCGCGGCGCTCGGCGGCGTGCGCCAGTTCCCGGCGCGCGTTAAGTGCGCAAGCTTGTGCTGGCACTCGCTCAACGCCGCGCTGGCCGGCGGCGGCGCGCCAGTCACCACGGAGTGAACATGCGCCGGGGTGAACACGAACCCATCGTCGTGACGCGCGATGTCCGCGCGGTCATCATCCCGGCCGGCATCGAGATAAAGCTCCGCACCGGCAGCGTCGGTTACATCACGCAGTCGCTGGGCGGCAGCTTCACGGTCTTTGTCGAGGGCAACTTATTCCGGATCGCCGGCGAGGACGGCGATGCGATCGGCAAGGAGCCAATGCGCCGTCCCGAATTGCCGCCGGAGGCGACCGACGAGGACGTGAGCCGGCTCATCTGGAACCAGATGCGGACCTGCTTCGACCCGGAGATTCCGGTCAACATCGTGGACCTGGGGCTCGTCTACGACTGCAGGATCGCCGCCAACGATGAGGGCAGCCGCGACGTCGAAGTCAAGTTGACGCTGACGGCGCCGGGTTGCGGCATGGGCGAGGTGCTGGTGGCTGACATCAGGGACAAGCTCGAGATCATCCCGACCGTCCGCAAGGCCAACGTCGAGCTCGTGTTCGACCCGCCCTGGAACCAGTCGATGATGTCGGAGGCGGCGCGGCTGCAGACTGGCCTGATGTAACGCCGCCGCCGCCAGTCTTCCTAAAGCGGCGTGATCACCGCGGCGCGCCGGAACGGGGAGACCCTTTCAGGACCGCCATGAATAACTTCTTAAGCGGCGTTTATTACATTCGAACTTACCCGGGGACCGACACCATAAACTTCCATGATCCGAGAAATCAAACCGGCATTATCAGGCCGCCGGTCGTGGCGCTCACGAACGAGAATACCGATCAGGTTGTGGTGCGAGTAGAGAACGGCACTCTTCTGATGTTTCCTTCCTACCTGGAGCACTCCGTTGACGCCAAC
>JANPCY010000428.1:0-2864 GCA_031431175.1 Steroidobacteraceae bacterium
GGAGACGCCAGGGCAGGGGAGTTCCGCGGTACGCTCCGGTTCTCGACGTACATGATTCCCTACGACGGCGATGATGCGTGGGTGCTCGATGCTTTCCGGCGGGCGGTTGTGACAGTTGGCGGGGGCAATGTCCCGGAAGCCGGCGAAGACTGCCAGTGGTGCCGCTACGTCGGGCAGGCCGGGGCTGTCGGTCAGTCCGGGCTCATCAGGTAGCGCAGCAGGTTGTCCAGGAAGTGGACATTGCCGGTCAGCTTGTCGTGCTCCTCGCAGGCGAAGAAGGCCTTGTCGATTTCCTGCATGCCGAGCAGCGATGACTTCGTGACTTTTCCGTCGCCGGGTTCATACATCAACTTGTCGTAATCAATTCCGGGCACGGGCTTCAGGATCTGCTCGGGTGTCAGCCGCGCCTCGGTTTCGCCATGCACTTCCTCTACGACCAGCCGTGCGGGCGTCGGCTCGCAGTCGCCGCCGAACTGGAGCGGCTTTGTGAGCTCGACGTCCCCGACTGGCACCATCAACGACCAGGCGAAGCGCTGCGCCCGCTCGAGGTGCTTCTCGAAGTAGCGCGCGAATACCTCCGGGCTCGGCCAGATGTCGGGATGCTCCAACATCCTGCGCTGCACCCTGCGGTCGAACACCGACCATCCGAAGCGCCGCCAGACCGCCACGTCGAAAAGATCACGCTGCAGCGGTTCGCCGCGGGTCGTGATGATCCATGGTACGAGCGGATGAGGAAACAGCTGGTACGTGGACGGCATCGTCGCGACGCCTTCGACGGGCAGTCGCGACAACGCGACGCGATAGCCATTCAGGAAGTGGTGGATTGCGCCGACCGAACCCTGGTTCGGCGTGCCGAGCAGCACTACGCGACGCAGCTTGCGCGCGCCTGCGCCGGTGACCGGAAAGGAATTGCCGTCCAGTACGTCGTCGGTGCCGTAGCGCTCGAAATACTGCACGACCAGCCCGCCCATGCTGTGGGCGATCACGTCCACGCGCAGATCCGGGTCGCCATGGTCGCGGCGGATCTGCTCGATCAGTGCGTCGAGAGCGTGAACGGTCACGACGTTGTCCTGGCGCCAATCGTAGGCGAAGGTGTAGAACACCGCCCCGTGGCCGGCGGCCGGCTGGCCGGGCTGTCCGCGCTCGTAGCCGCCGACTTCCTGCAGCGCTTCGACAACCTTGCCGTAGAAATCCAGGCGAACCGCGCTGTCGAACAGGCCGCTGGCAACCAGGCCGTCGTCCTTTGGCTCGAGAGTCTCGGGGTCGATGCGCAGCGCGAGGTTCAGGTAACCGCTGGTCAGCAACTTCCTGGTGCTGCCGGGCCAGGCTTCCACGCCGGTTTCCCGATCGGCCAGCCGCGAACCCATCAGCCCCGGGATGATGATCACCGGTACCTGATCGCGGCCTGCGGCGTGCGCCTGGGAAAGGCGCGTGAGATCCGCTGCGGGCTGGGTCGCGCAGCCGCCCAGGGTCAGCGCGAACAGCAGGATCGCAGCGGTTGCAGTGTGCGCACGCATAATCAGAGACTAGCACCGGCGTGAGCGGCTGGGGGCCGGCGCGTCAGGCGGGCTGTACGGCGTCCTCGGTCGCAAACGCCGCGGCTTTGCGCGGCTCGATGACCGGCGGCAGCAGCTTGTACATCACCGGCGTCACCACGCGCGCCAGCAGCGTCGAACTGATGAGCCCGCCGATGATGACGATCGCAAGTGGCGAGTAGAGGCCGGAACCCTGGATCGCAAGCGGCGTCAGGCCGCCGATCGCCGTCAGCGAGGTGAGCAGGATCGGCAGGAAGCGCACTTCACCGGCCTCGGCGATCGCATCGTCGAGCGCTCTGCCGCCCGCGCGCAGCTGATTCGTGAAATCTACCAGCAGGATCGAGTTCTTTATCTCGATACCGACCAGCGCAATCATGCCGATCATCGAAGTGAATGACAGTGTGTAACCGCTCAGGAACAGCGCGACGAGGCCGCCGGTGACTCCGAGCGGCACGACGCCGAACACAATCAGCATCGAGCGGAAGCTGCCAAACTCGAGCACCAGTACCGCGAGGATCCCGAACACCGCGACCAGCATGGCGACGCCAAGGCCTGCAAAGCTTTCCTCGCGTGCCTCGATCTCACCAGCGGCGACATAGCGGTAGCCCGGCGGCCAGCTCATTGCCTCGAGCTTCGCTATCACCTGGCCTGTCAGCTCGTCGGTCGCGTAGCCAGTGGCTGGATGCGCGGTAACCGCAACGGCGCGCTCGCGGTTGTAGCGTTGGATGACGCTGGCTGCGCTGCGAAATTGCGGGTCGATGATCTGGGCCAGCGGCACCTGCCGGCCAGTGAGCGACGAGACCTGGATCGACTGCAGCAGGTCGAGTGTCGGGCGCGCCCCGATCGGCAGTCGCAGCGTGATGTTGTACTCGTCGCCGTCCGGCTCGCGATACTGTCCCGCCGTGAGCCCTGCAACCGCGAGCCTGACGGTGCGGTCGGCCTCGATCGCCGGGATGCCGAACAGCGCGGATTTTTCAGTATCAATGCGCAGGTCGATGTCGGTGCGCGACAGGCGCAGGGGGTTGACGACGTCGCGTGTGCCAGGGACTTCCTTGACGAGCTTCTCGACATCTGCGGCGAGCGCCCGCAGCGTTTCCATGTCCGGCCCGAATACACGGATCTCGATCGGCGCGGCGATTGGCGGGCCATTCTCGAACTGGTGTACGGAAATGCGCGCGGCCGGATATCCGGCGAACGCGACCCGCAGTCCGTCGAGCAGGCGCGCCGTCCTGCCAGGATCGTCGCGATCGAGCTCTGCGAACACCTCGGCAAGGTTTGCGGAAGCAACGAGTGAGAGCACGTTGTAGTAGATGCGCGGGTTCTCCTGCC
>JANPCY010000429.1:0-3732 GCA_031431175.1 Steroidobacteraceae bacterium
GCACTCGTGCGCGGCGAACGCGAGCTTTCGGTCCTCAGCGGTTGGCGCAAGACCATCATCGGCGAGCCGCTGCTCGCCGCGCTGTAGACACTCAACCAGGCGCAAGTGCGGCCTCGAGCCGCACGTTGACCTCATCGAGACTGCCATTGGCGTCGATCCGGCGCAGCAGGCCCAGTCGCGCGTAATGCTCAATTAGCGGCTGCGTGCGTTCGCAATAAACCATGAGCCTCTGGCGCACCGTCGCCTCGTTGTCGTCAGGTCGCTGGAACAGGTCGTGCGCCTTGCCGTCCGCGCAGCGCTCGCCGGGCCGGGGCGGATTCGTCTCGATGTGGAATACGCGGCCGCAGCGCCGGCAGCTGCGACGGCCCGCGACTCGCCGCAGCAGTACTTCCGGATCGATTTCCATCAGCACGACCGTATCGAGCGGAGTCCCGAGACTCCTCAGCAACGCAGCGAGGCCATCGGCCTGCGCTTGCGTGCGTGGGAATCCGTCGAGGATGAAGCCGCGTGCGGCGTCCGGCCGCGTGAGACGCTCGCGGATGATGCCGAGCATGATGTCGTCAGCAACCAGGCCACCGGCCTGCATTACGTTGTTTGCGGCGCGCCCGAGCTCCGTCCCGGCGGCCACGGCCTCGCGCAGAAGGTCGCCCGTGGACACCTGCGGCACACCATGACGCGCCTGCATCCTCTGCGCCTGCGTGCCCTTGCCCGAACCGGGCGCGCCCAGCAATACCAGCCTCATAGGGAACCTCAGATTGACCACCGCATGAGGCGCGTTACGCGCGCGCCCAGCGCCGCCTCGAGGGGCGTCCATCCTGCCCGCCGACTGGTAGCGCGTCAAACTGGGGCGAATCGGCTATGCTTCGCCCCCCACGGGGCGGCTGCGCCATCAGGAATCGGCGGGACAATTCGATGGCGAGCACGAAGAAACGCAGAGCCCCGGCACGGAATGCCTTGTACGCGCAATCGGGGGGCGTCACGGCCGTCATCAACGCGACAGCCTGCGGCGTCATCGAGACCTGCCGCCGTCACCGTGACCGCATCGGGCAGCTGTACGCCGGCCGCGACGGCATCGTCGGTGCGCTGACCGAGGACCTGATCGACACCGGCCGCGAGAACGCAGCGACGATTCGCGCATTGCGCCATACGCCGTCGGGCGCCTTCGGCTCGGCGCGCTACAAGCTGAAGGACCTCGAGCGCGACCTGCCGAAATACAAGCGCTTGATCGATGTTTTCCGCGCCCACGACATCGGCTACTTCTTCTACAACGGCGGCAACGACTCCATGGACACGGCGCTGAAGTTGTCGCAGCTCGGTGAGCAGCTGGGTCATCAGGTCGCCTGCATCGGCATACCGAAAACCGTCGACAACGACCTGCCGGTCACCGATTGCTGCCCCGGCTTCGGATCCGTCGCCAAGTACGTTGCGGTATCGACGCTCGAGGCCTCGCTCGACGTGGCTTCGATGGCGCGTACCTCGACGAAAGTCTTCATCCTCGAGGTCATGGGCCGCCACGCCGGCTGGATCGCCGCGGCCGGCGGGCTTGCGGCCCGCAAGACCGGGGACGCGCCCCACATCATCCTGTTCCCGGAAATCGCCTTTGACCGTGAACGCTTTCTCGCGCGCGTGCGCGCGACCGTCGAGCAGAAGGGATTCTGCGTCATTGTCGCCTCCGAGGGCGCGCACGATGCCGGGGGCAAGTTCCTGTCGGACATGGGCACGCGCGACGCCTTTGGCCACGTGCAGCTCGGTGGTGTCGCGCCGACGCTTGCTGCGATGATCAAGGAGGCGCTCGGCTACAAGTACCACTGGGCGCTCGCCGATTACCTGCAGCGTTCCGCGCGGCACATCGCTTCGCGCGTGGATGTCGAGCAGGCTTATGCCGTGGGCCGCGCGGCCGTCGAGCTGGCGCTCGCGGGCAAGAACGCCGTGATGCCGGTCATCGTGCGCAAATCATCGAAGCCCTACCGATGGAGCATCGATTCCGTGTCGATCGCCGCGGTCGCCAATCGCGAGAAGATGGTGCCGAGGAATTACATCACCGCGGACGGATTCGGCATCACCGCAGCCTGCCGGCGTTATCTCGAGCCGCTGATCGGCGGCGAGGATTATCCACCGTTCAAGGCGGGAATACCGGTCTACGCGAAACTCTCCAACGCGCGCGTGCGCCGGAAACTGCAACCTTTTGTGATATGATTTTTTGTTGCCTGGGAGGATTTTAATGTCGATGCAAGAGGCACTGTGGCTCGCGATGCTGGCCGGCTTGATCGCCATCGTCTACGGAATTTTCATGGCGCGCTGGATCCTCGCGCAGCCCGCCGGAAATGCGCGGATGCAGGAAATTGCCGCCGCGATCCAGGCGGGCGCCAAGGCCTACCTGAACCGCCAGTATTCGACGATCGCGATTGTCGGCGTCGTGCTGTTCGTCGCGCTCGGCTTCGCGCTCGACTGGTACACGGCCGTCGGCTTCGCCTTCGGTGCGTTCCTCTCGGGCCTGGCAGGCTACATCGGCATGAATGTCTCGGTGCGGGCCAATGTTCGCACGGCACATGCGGCGAGCATCGGCCTGAATCCGGCGCTGCAGGTCGCGTTCCGCGGCGGCGCGATCACCGGCATGCTGGTCGTCGGCCTCGGGCTGCTGGGTGTCGCGGCTTATTACGGCATCATGATGCGCCTGACCGGTGACAGCGATCATTCGCTCCACGCGCTCGTGGGCCTGGCCTTCGGCGGTTCGCTGATCTCGATCTTCGCGCGGCTCGGCGGCGGCATCTTCACGAAGGGTGCCGATGTCGGGGCCGATCTGGTGGGCAAGGTCGAAGCCGGCATCCCTGAGGACGACCCGCGCAATCCGGCCGTGATCGCCGACAATGTCGGCGACAATGTCGGCGACTGTGCCGGCATGGCGGCAGACCTCTTCGAAACCTACGCGGTCACCGTGGTCGCGACCATGCTGCTCGCGGGCCTGGTGATGAAGGACCTCGGCGAGGCAGCGGTGTTGTTCCCGCTGGTGCTCGGTGCCGTGTCGATCGTCGCCTCGATCATCGGGACATTCTTCGTCAAGACCTCCGAGGGCGGAAAGATCATGGGCGCGCTGTATCGCGGCGTCATCGTCTCCGGTGTCATTGCAGCGGTCGCGTATTACCCGATCACACGCTACATGCTGGGCGAGGCCGCGATGCCGCTCTACTTCTGCGCGCTGATTGGGCTCGGCCTGACGGCAGCGATGATCGTCATCACCGAGTACTACACGGCCACCGAGTACAAGCCGGTGCGCTACGTGGCGGAAGCCTCGCGGACCGGCCATGGCACGAACGTGATCGCGGGACTTGCGGTGTCGATGAAGTCGACCGCATTGCCGGTACTCGCGATCTGCGCCGCCATCTGGGGCGCTTACTCGCTGCAGGGCGTGTACGGCATCGCTATCGCCGCAACGGCGATGCTGTCGATGACCGGCATGATCGTGGCGCTCGATGCCTACGGCCCGATCACCGACAACGGCGGCGGCATCGCCGAAATGGCCGGCCTGCCGAAGGAAGTCCGAAAGATCACGGACGCGCTCGATGCGGTCGGCAACACGACCAAGGCCGTGACCAAGGGCTACGCGATCGGCTCGGCAGGCCTTGCCGCGCTGGTGCTCTTCGCCGACTTCACGCATGCGCTCGACCGCCTGGCCGGTGCTGTTCGTCTGCGCCGCCATCCTGGGGGCCTACCAACTCGCCGGCCTGTACGGTA
>JANPCY010000430.1:0-4915 GCA_031431175.1 Steroidobacteraceae bacterium
CCGTCCTGGCGTTCACGTTCGCGAAATTCGCCGGTCAGGACGAACTCGGTCGCCCGCTGCTCGCGCATGACTATGTGCGGATCGATCTTGACGGCGGTGTGGTCACGCCGTCCGTGAATGTGCCCGGCTACCTGGTCACCGCAGCCGGCTCCGATGTGTTTACGGTCGAAGACGAGTGGGGCGACGACTGGTCGGTGACCAGCACTGTCGTCGCGGCCCGCACCGGTGCAGCTGGCGTTGAGGTCCGCGACCGGCTAGTCCTGCCTGAAGGCGCCTACGATCTGCGAGCCGCCGGCGGAACGCTGTTTTTCACCACGGGTGGAGGATTCGTGGTGCCGCTGTTCGATGGCCTCGGCCGGCCTGATCAGCTGCTACCCGAATCGGACATCGGCACGGTCCGTCTCGGTGCGGCGCTGGCGCTCGGTCCGGTGATTTCGGGGGCCGGCTCCTTCCGAACGCTGCTGCTGCCGGAAGATGGCGCGGCGCTGGTTTCCCGGGACGGACTCAGCGTCGAGCGTTGGGATGTCGCGCAGACTGCAGCGGATTTGAGCTGGACGGTTGCACTCCCGGCATACCCACTGCGGGCCCATGCGGATACCGTCAACCCCGGTCAGTACCTGGTCGCTATGGGCTATGCGGGCGATCTGACGCTGCCCTGAAGACCTAACGCGGGACGCCTCGACGCTCGTGAACCCGGCGCTCCTGGAATAGTTCCGGTGGAAGTCCAGCGCGAATGGATGCGGCTTGCGTACGGAAACCATTTTTCCGTACTGCGTGACACAATTTGTTTGAATGGCGCTCCCAGAGGGATTCGAACCCTCGTACCAGCCTTGAGAGGGACGCCAGAGGGTCTTTTTGCGTCTCCCGTCGTCTGCTAAGTTACTGAAATAGCTAAAAACAAGGCTGTTGCTGTCTACCGCCGTTCCACGTAGTGTTTCCGTACCGTTCCGTACGGGAAATTTCTGCCTTGTCAGACCTGTCACGCAAACGAGACCGCGATCGACTCGCACCGCGCCGCGAACCGTACTGGCAGCGGCTTGCCGCCGGCGCTTACCTGGGCTTCCGTCGCGGTCCTGACACCTGGGTCGCACGATATCGGGGTCGCGACCGGAGGCAATATTACCAAGCGCTCGGCGAGGCGCTTGATTACGACGAGGCGAAGCGTGCGGGCGAGGCGTGGCTTTCGCAGCTCGCCGCCTCACCAGTCAAGGCGATGCAGCGCGGAACCGTCCGGGTAGCTCTGGAAGCGTATCTGGCCCACCTTCGGCAACAGGGCAGGGGAAATGCTGCCGCCGAGATTGAGGGCCGCTACCAGGTCGTCGTATGGCCTGACGAGATGGCCGAAGCGGCGCTCGAAAGCCTGACGTATGACGAATTCGTGGCGTGGCGCGAGAGACTTCGTGCGGGCCGGCTGAATCGTTCCGTGAATCGGCAGGTTCGCGCAGTGATTGCCGGACTCAATCGGGCGCACCGTCTCGGCCATGTCGGCAATCCGACGGCCTGGCGCATGGAGCCACTGACCGATGACGTGGATGATGGCGGCGAAACGGCTGTCATGCTGACGCCGGATCAGCGGGCGGCACTGATCGCCGCCGTGGGCTCATTCGCGGCTGATTTCCTGCGCGGGCTCGAGTTCACGGGCGCGCGACCCGGCGAGCTGGCCGCTGCGACCGTTACGGACTTCGATGGTGCGAGCCTGAAGCTGTCGCACCGCAAGGGCCGATCAGGAAAACTTCGCGTCCGCTACGTCACGCTGTCGAGCGAGGGCGTTCGATTCTTCAAGGCCCAGGTTCGACGCAAGCTGCCGGCCACGCCGATCTTCACGGAAGACGGCGTGCAATTGTGGCGGCGGCACAAGTGGGCGAGGGCGGTGAGTGCGGGGGTCCTGGCGCACAACCGCAAGGCGCGGGGCAAACTGCGAATACCACCCGAGGCGTCGGCCTACTCGTTCCGGCACTCGCGGATCAGCGAGTTGCTGCAGGTGTACGGAATCGACCCACTGACGGTTGCGCAGCAAACCGGCACCAGCCTGGCCATGATCGAGAAGGCCTACTTCCGCTTCATCCCGTCGGCCATGAAGGAGAAGCTGGAGGCTGCGCGATAGGCGTGGGGAACGCGGTTCGCGCGATGAAGGAAGCGCGGCGGGGGAAGCTCCGCCGCTTTGATCGCGTGGAGGACGTGATGGCCGATCTGCATGCGAAGGATTGAGCGGAAGAAGGCTTCCCATGGCGCCATCGCAATCGTCGACAACACGCATGAGCAGGGGATCGTCGCGTGGGGTCTGTATCGTATTTCTCGTTAATTGCTTGGCAGGCAATTAGGCGGAAATAGAATACGGCCATGAAACGGCGCCTTGGAAACCTCGAACAACAGCTCCTGGCCTACACCCAGATGCGCGGCGTATCGACTGCCATGATCGATGAGCTTCCCGGCAAGGCCATGGAAGTGGTAAGTGGCGCACGCCGATCGCAGATGACCCATCCTCTACTGGAGCGTCTTGTCGCTGATCTTGCAGCTCGCGCGGCCGCCTGCAAACGTCTCGTCGCTCACCGAAAAAGCGCGACGGCAAGTTGACTGGTCGTCAGGTCGGCGGCGCTACGAGATGGAATCCCCCGTAAGCGAAAGCTCCGGCAAGCTTGTCACAGTCCGCTTCGGACACGCCTTCGCGCCGGGCGACTTCGTACCAACTATCTCTGACCGTCTGCTCCATCCGGCCAATGGTCCCCCGCGCCTCGTCCGGAGCAAGCAGAAAGCGAGCACTTTGAGAGAGCAGGTTTTCTGCATGCGCGTAGCGGCCCCTGTCACCACACGCCATCGCAAGGTCGCGGCGCTCAATGCTGATGGGTGTGGCCGGCGTGAGATCGTAAGCCGGGGAAAGTTTCCAGTCCTCGTTCATTGCGATGACCGCGTGATTGCGCGGATGATCGTCGATGTTTGAAATCAGCGCGTTGAAGCACATGCGGCCAAAGAGTTCCGGCGCATCGATCTTTGGCTGTGCGGAAATGCGCCGCAGTTCCTCGGCGAGCAACACGTAGGACCACTTGTCGCGATCCTGGTGCGCATCTTCGGCGCGCAGCAGAGTCAGCGCGCTCAGCATGCGCGCGCGGCGGTAGCCGCCCGCAGTCTTGTCCCTGTCAAAGCGCCTGATCAGCACAACGTCGCGATCCCCGATCTTGACGAGCCGGCTCTGCGCGCTTTGCAGGCCGCATTCGCGCGCGAGCACGAGCATCGCATGCTCAACGCGCGCATGGTTCCACTTGTCGTCCGCGCGGTTGAATTTGGCGATCCAGAGCGCATTCGCATCCTCGACGACCGCTTTTGGACGGGCGCCGCCCATCGAGGTGCCGATGAGCAGTATGTCCTGGACCTGTGCCGCGTCCTTATCCTGCGGCAGTTCTTCTTCGCCGATGATCGCATCGGCGAGCACCTGGAGGCGCGCAAGGTCCATCGTC
Source organism: Steroidobacteraceae bacterium (assembly GCA_031431175.1). Taxonomy (GTDB): domain Bacteria; phylum Pseudomonadota; class Gammaproteobacteria; order Steroidobacterales; family Steroidobacteraceae; genus SCUD01. Next base: position 3,453 of record JANPCY010000430.1, read on the forward strand.
CGATTGAACGTCCGGCGCGGCGCGGGAGGCTCTGCGTTCCGGCCGAAGCCAAGCGCACCTGCACGGTCATCCGGAGAGTGGAGGAGATAGTCGATTTCGCCAAGCTCGGTCTTGCCGCTGTACTTTTCGATGATGCGGCGGCCCCAATAATCGGGGCTCGCATCGCGCAGGGCACCGAACACGCCTTTGAGAAGCCTCGTCTCGTACGTCTTGGTCCCGAGCTTGAGTTCGAGCGGATCGAGCGGGACGGCGTTCGCGCGCGCAAGATAACTGCGGCCATAAACGAACTTGCCGCTCGCAACGCCGCGCCGGTCGGTTGCCAGCACGAATTTGCCGGCAGTGACAAAGTCCGTCTCGCCCGGCAGCGTGATGTAGACAAAGCACTCGGTTGCGCCGTAATCAGAAGTCACTGCTAAGACCTCTTTTCACGGGCGCACGTGCTCGCTCGCGCGAGGTTGTAAGGGCAAGGCCCTCGTCATCCTTCGCGGGATCGGCAATCTCGCTTACCTGATTCAAGAGGTCATTGACCCAGAGGAGCGCGAAATAAACGGCGGCGCTCGCTCCTGGCCTGCCTTTTTCTGCGTCCATGACGGCGCGGCGGCCGGTGCCGATTTTCTCGGCGACCTCATCGATCGTCAGGTTACGGCGCAGCCTCGCAGTGCGTAGGTTGGCCCCCAGGCGCTTGAGAGCTTGCTCGACCGCATAGGGTGGGGCGCTGGTCAGGGTGTTTTTCTTTGCCATGTGCGTTATAGAGCATGTTATATTGGTTTAGATGCTTTAAAAAGCATAATACCATAGACACGACCAGGCAAGCGAAAAGTTCTCTTAAAGGGCTGTGCGGTGGACTTTGCCCTCCACACGCCGCACCGGGCGGGCGATGAACGTGTGAACAGGCGTTGAAGATTGACCAGGAATTTGGCCTGACGGGCGTCGAAGACTGACCAGGGTTCAAGAGACATTTCTCGATGAGAATCGTGCGCTTGACTCGCTTGTGCATGATCAACATTGGACGCCGGGCGCTGGTCAATCCTCCACGCCGGTTTACAGGCAAGTTCATAGCCTAGCCCGCTGTCGGCGAGGGTGGAAGCACCGCCCGCAGGATCGCGAGGCCGACGATGGCGCAGGCGAGCGAGCCGAAGAGAACGCCCAGTCGCATCTGCACCATGTACTCGCTGGCCGCCCCTTCGAAGGCGAGCGCGGCGATGAACAGGCTCATGGTGAAGCCGATTCCGCACAGCACGGAGACGCCGAACATTGCGCCCCAGCCTGCGCCCTGCGGGAGCCGCGCGAATCCGAGCCGCACCGTGAGCCAGGACGCGAGCAACACACCGATCGGCTTACCGGCGAGCAGGCCCGCCGCGATGCCGAGCGTCACCGGCTCCAGAAGCGCGCCAATTCCGATGCCCGAGAGCGGCACGCCGGCGTTGGCGAACGCAAACAGCGGCAGTATCGCGAACGCAACC
>JANPCY010000431.1:0-5611 GCA_031431175.1 Steroidobacteraceae bacterium
AGCACGATGATGCGCTTGCCGTCAGGGAAAATGACGTGATCAACCTGCGGCTTGATATTCTCCCAGCGGTGCTGCCTGAGCGAGGCGATGTCGATCTCGCTGTCGAAATGGCCGATGTTGCAGACGATGGCCTGGTGCTTCATGCGCTGCATGTGATCGTGCGTGATCACATTCACGTTGCCGGTCGCAGTCACGAATATATCCGCCGACGCACAGGCTTCGTCCATCGTGACAACCCGGTATCCCTCCATGGCCGCCTGCAGCGCGCAGATCGGGTCGATCTCGGTGACCCAGACCCTGGCGCCGAGTCCGCGCAACGACTGCGCGCATCCCTTGCCGACATCGCCGTAACCGGCAACCAGCGCAATCTTGCCCGCGATCATCACGTCGGTCGCGCGCTTGATGCCGTCGACCAGCGATTCGCGGCAGCCGTAAAGGTTGTCGAACTTGGACTTGGTGACCGAGTCATTGACGTTGATCGCCGGGAACGGCAGCCGGCCGTCGGCTGCCATTCGATACAGGCGTTTGACGCCGGTCGTGGTCTCCTCGGTGACACCGCGGATTTCCTTGAGCCGCGCCGAGTACCAGCCCGGCTGGGACTCCAGGCGGCGCCGGATCGAGCCGTACAGCGACTGCTCCTCTTCATTTGCAGGCTTGGCGATGACGGCGGGATCACGCTCGGCCTCCGCGCCCAGCATCACGAGCAATGTCGCGTCGCCGCCGTCGTCGAGGATCATGTTGGCATGGCGCCCGGCAGGCCATTCGAAAATCCGGTGTGCGAATTCCCAGTATTCTTCGAGGGTCTCGCCCTTGTGTGCGAAGACAGGAATGCCAGCCGCCGCGATCGCAGCCGCGGCATGATCCTGGGTCGAGAAGATGTTGCACGAGGCCCAGCGCAATTCGGCACCCAGGACCTTCAGCGTCTCGATCAACACGGCCGTCTGGATGGTCATGTGCAGCGAGCCCGCGATGCGGGCGCCGGCGAGCGGCTGGGTGCGCCCAAACTCGGAGCGTACGGCCATCAGCCCGGGCATTTCCGTCTCGGCGATCGCGATCTCACGCCGGCCCCAGTCGGCCTGCGCGATGTCACTGACCTTGTAGTCCTTCAACTTCGGGTTGATAACGGCATTCATGGTCGTTCCTCTCCTGTGCGAGCGAGAGCGCCGTTGTCGATCGCAATCCCCGAGCCTGGCAGGCAGATGCCTGTTGCAACGCTCCTCGAGAATCGCGCCCCGCAGGGCGGGGTCGTTCAGAGTCCTGCGGCCTTCCTCAATGTTTCCGCGCGGTCGGTGCGTTCCCAGCTGAAAGCGGTGAAGGTCGAACTGCGCCGCACCATCGCACCGTTCGACTCCTCCTGCCAATGGTAGCTTGCCTCGTGGGGCTCGCGTCCGAAATGCCCGTAGGCGGCAGTGGCCCGGTACATCGGGTGGATCAGGTCCAGCATCTTCATGATGCCCCAGGGGCGCAGGTCAAAATGTGCGCGAACCAGCTTTTCGAGGCGCTCGTCGCTGACGCGGCTGGTCCCGAATGACTGCACTGATATGGAGGTCGGTTCCGCCACGCCAATCGCGTAGGAAACCTGGATTTCGCAGCGGCTTGCGAGCCCGGCTGCGACCAGGTTTTTTGCGACATATCGTGCCGCATAGGCTGCGGACCGGTCGACCTTGGACGGGTCCTTTCCGGAGAATGCGCCGCCGCCGTGGCGCGCCATGCCGCCGTCGGTGTCGACGATGATCTTGCGGCCGGTCAGGCCGCAATCGCCGACCGGACCACCGATCACGAAGCGGCCGGTCGGATTGATGTGATATTTCGTGCGCCGGCTGAGGAGCTTCGCCGGCAGCACCGGCTTGATGATCTCCTCCATGACCGCTTCATGCAGGTCTTTCTGGCGCAACTCCGGGGCATGCTGGGTCGATAGCACGACCGCCTCGATGCCCACCGGCTTGTGATCCTCGTACCTGAACGTCAGTTGACTCTTGGCGTCGGGCCGCAGCAGCGGCAGCTTGGGATTCCGCCCCTTGCGGACCTGCGCCTGGCGCTGGACCAGCTTGTGCGCGTAGTGAATCGGCGCTGGCATCAGCGCGGCCGTCTCGTTTGTCGCATAGCCGAACATGAGTCCCTGGTCGCCAGCACCCTGGTCTTCCGGGTTCTTGCGGTCCACGCCGCGGGAAATATCGCTCGACTGCTTGCCGATGACATTGACGACGCCACAGGTATGACCGTCGAAACCGACCGTCGAAGAGGTGTAGCCGATGTCGCAGATGACATCGCGCACCAGTTCCTCGAGCTCGATCCAGGCGCGGGTCGTTATTTCGCCGGCCACCACCGCGACACCGGTCTTGACCAGTGTTTCGCAGGCCACTCGTGCGCGGGGATCGCGCGCCAGCAGGGCGTCGAGCACCGCGTCTGAAATCTGGTCGGCGACCTTGTCCGGGTGGCCTTCGGAGACCGACTCGGAAGTGAATAGATAGCTGCCGGGCATCGAAAAATTATACCGCATCGGAGACAATGAACGGCTTTCCCACCAGGGGTACCTGATGCCCAGCCGCCGCGAGCTAGCCAACGCCATAAGAGCCCTCAGCATGGACGCGGTCCAACGCGCCAATTCCGGCCATCCGGGGATGCCAATGGGCATGGCGGACATCGCGGAGGTGCTGTGGAGCGATTTCCTGAAGCACAACCCGGGCGATCCGCGCTGGGCCGACCGCGACCGCTTCGTGCTGTCCAACGGCCACGGCTCGATGCTGCTTTATTCCGTGCTGCACCTGACCGGCTACCCGCTGTCGCTGGATGAGTTGCGCAACTTCCGCCAGCTCGGGTCGCGCACCGCCGGGCACCCCGAGCACGAAATCGACATCGGTATCGAGACCACGACGGGCCCGCAGGGCCAGGGCCTCGCCAATGCGGTCGGCCTGGCGCTTGCAGAGAAGCTGCTGGCCGCCGAGTTCAACCGTCCCGGCCACGAGATTGCCGATCACCACACCTGGGTGTTCCTGGGTGACGGCTGCCTGATGGAGGGCATTTCGCACGAGGCCTGCTCACTGGCCGGCACCTGGGGACTCGGCAAGCTGATCTGCTTCTACGATGACAATGGCATCTCGATCGACGGCGAGGTCGCCGGCTGGTTTACCGACGACACGCCAAAGCGCTTTGAAGCCTATGGCTGGCAGGTGATCCGCGGCGTGGACGGCCACGACGCTGGCGCCATTGCACGCGCGATCCGCAAGGCGAAGCGCGAAGAGACGAAGCCGACGCTGATCTGCTGCAAGACTGTTATCGGTTTTGGCGCACCGAACAAACAGGGCAAGGAGGAATGCCACGGCGCCGCGCTCGGTGCGGAGGAGGTGGCACTCGCCCGCAAGGCACTCAACTGGCCGCATGAGGCCTTCGTGATTCCCGAGGACATCCGGACAGCCTGGGACGCGCGCAAAGCGGGGCGGCGCGCCGAAAATCGCTGGAAAAAGCGCTGGAAGGCCTACCAGGCGGCGCATCCCGAACTCGCGGCGGATTTCGAGCGCAGGAGCGCCGCCCGCCTGCCGGCCGGCTTCGAGGACGAGATCACGCAGGGCACGGCGGCCGCACAGGCGGCGGGCCAGGCACTCGCAACGCGGCAGAGTTCGCAAGCGGTCCTGAATGCGCTCGGCGGTATGTTGCCGGAACTGCTCGGTGGGTCCGCTGACCTGACCGGTTCGAACAACACGAAGATCAAAGGAACAGCGGTCTATACGCGTTCAAATCCAGCGGGGCGCTATCTGCACTACGGTGTCCGCGAATTCGGCATGGGCGCGATCATGAATGGCATCGCGTTGCACGGCGGATTCATTCCGTTCGGCGGCACCTTCCTTGTGTTCTCGGACTACGCGCGCAGTTCGCTGCGTATGGCGGCGATCATCGGTACCGGCAGCATTTTCGTGCTGACCCACGATTCAATCGGTCTCGGCGAGGACGGCCCGACTCACCAGCCGGTCGAGCACCTGGCATCGCTTCGAATGATCCCGCGCATGGAAGTCTGGCGACCCTGCGACACGGCTGAGACCTGGGTTGCGTGGGCCGCCGCGATTCGCCGCCGTACAGCACCAACGGTGCTGGCGCTGACGCGCCAGACGCTGCCGCCGCAACCACGCGATGCGGCCAAGCTCGATGCGATCCGCCGCGGTGGTTACGTGCTCGTCGATAGCGCCGGCACGCCGCAATGCATACTGATCGCGAGCGGTTCCGAAGTCGCGATTGCGGTCGAAGCCGCGGCACTCCTCGCCCGCCGCGGCGTCGGTGCAAGGGTCGTTTCAATGCCATGCACCAGCGTGTTCGATGCGCAGGACGCCTCCTGGCGCACCGCGGTCCTGCCGCCCGCAGTTGGGTGCCGGGTCGCAGTTGAGGCGGGCGCTACGGATGGCTGGTGGCGCTACGTCGGCTCGCGCGGCCGCGTCATCGGCATGACGGGCTTCGGCGCTTCGGGCCAGGGCAAGGATTTGTTCCGGCATTTCGGCTTCACGGCCGAGACTGTCGTCAATGCGGTGGATTCGATGCTGAATACGGGAGACAACTGACCATGGCGATCAAGGTGGGCATCAATGGCTATGGCCGCATCGGCCGGAATGTGCTGCGGGCGCTGTACGAATCGAAGCGCAATGGCGAAATCCAGATTGTCGCGATCAACGATCTCGGCGACGCGAAGACCAATGCGCACCTGACGCGCCACGATACGGCGCATGGCCCGTTCCCGGGCAAAGTCGCCGTGGAAGGCGATTACATGATCGTCAATGGCGACCGCATCCGCGTGCTGGCCGAGCGCGACCCGTCGAAGCTTCCCTGGGGCCAGCTCGGCGCGGAGTTTGTGCTCGAGAGCACCGGCCTGTTCGCCAGCAAGGAGAAAGCGTTGAAGCACCTCGCGGGCGGCGCGAAAAAGGTCGTGATATCGGCACCGGCGGATGGCGTCGACGCGACCATCGTCTATGGCGTCAATCACGGCGTGTTGCGTGGCGACATGACCGTGATCTCGAATGCATCCTGCACGACCAACTGCCTGGCGCCGCTCGTGAAGCCGCTGCACGAATCGCTCGGCCTGGTGGCGGGCATCATGACCACGATCCATGCCTACACCAACGACCAGGTGCTGACCGACGTCTATCACAGCGACCTGCGGCGCGCCCGTTCGGCGACCATGTCGATGATCCCGACCAAGACTGGCGCTGCGGCGGCGGTCGGGCTCGTAATGCCGGAACTGAAAGGCAAGCTCGACGGCTTCGCTGTGCGCGTTCCAACGATCAACGTGTCGTTCGTGGACCTCACATTCACTGCAAAGCGCGCGACGACGGCGGAGGAAGTGAATGGCATCCTGCGCGCGGCCGCGGACGGCGCACTCAAGGGAATCCTTGAATACACCGAAGAGCCGCTGGTGTCGGTGGATTTCAATCACAACCCGGCTTCCGGGACCGTGGACGCCCAATTGACCAAGGTGGTGGGCGGCACGCTGGTCAAGGTCTGTGCCTGGTACGACAACGAATGGGGCTTTTCCAACCGGATGCTGGATACGACGCTGGCCTGGTCACGCGCGTGAGAGTCCTGCGCATGTCGGACCTCGACCTGGCCGGCAAGCGCGTCCTGATCCGCG
>JANPCY010000432.1:0-4090 GCA_031431175.1 Steroidobacteraceae bacterium
CTGAAGGTGCTTTACGATCCGTTCACTCGCAATCATCAGCGCATGATCGTGATGGATCTGCGCTCGGCCGAACTCACGAAGTATGCCGCGAATGCCATGCTGGCGACCAAGATCAGTTTCATGAACGAGCTCGCGAATCTCGCGGAGCGCGTCGGCGCCGACATCGAGAAGGTCCGCACCGGCATCGGCTCGGATCCGCGCATCGGCTACTCGTTCATCTACCCGGGTATCGGCTACGGTGGTTCCTGCTTCCCGAAGGACGTCAAGGCACTCGCGCGGTCGGCGCGCGACTCAGGTCAGGAACCGCGGTTGCTCGCGGCGGTCGAAGCTGTGAATGATGCACAGAAGCACGTGTTGTTCGGCAAGATTGAACGGCATTTCGGCGGCCAGCTTGCCGGCAAGGCGATCGCGGTTTGGGGTCTCGCATTCAAGCCCAATACCGATGACATGCGAGGCGCCGAGCCGCGTGCTGATGGAAGCGCTGTGGGCCGCGGGTGCGACCGTTCATGCTTACGATCCGGTTGCAATGGACGAGACACGCCGCATCTACGGCGCGCGCAAGGACCTGATGCTCTGCAAGAATGCAGGCCACGCGCTGGAGGGCGCCGATGCGCTCGCAATCTGCACGGAATGGCAGGAATTCAGGAGCCCGGATCTCGTGAAGCTCAAGGCCTCGCTCAAGGAGCCGGTCGTGTTCGATGGCCGTAATCTCTACGATCCGGCGCTGATGGCAAGCCAGGGAATCCGCTATTACGGGATCGGGCGGGGAGCGCGGTTGCCCGCCTGAAATTGCGCATTCGCACTGACAGTACTGAGCGCGTAGCCAGGCATCGGCGCGCGCTGCGCACCGCCGGTCTGCGCCCCGTGCAGATCTGGGTTCCGGACACGCGGCGCCGCGGCTTCGCAGCCGAGTGTCGGCGTCAGTCGATGTTGTTGCGAGGCGATCCGCACGAGGCGCAAACGCTCAAGAGGATCGGCAAGCTGGTGGATCTGAGTGGTTAGCGGTGAGGCGCGGCGAACTTGTGAGCATTTCGCTGCCCGGGACTTACGGGAAGCCCCGGCCCGCGCTGGTCATTCAGTCGGATCTTTTCAATGCTCACCCGTCGGTCACGGTATTGCCGGTGACCAGTGAACTGCGCGACCTGCCGTTGTTCCGTGTCCAAGTGGAGCCGAGCAAGGCCAATGGACTGCGCGCGGTATCGGCGGTAATGGTCGACAAGGCGCATACCGTGGCGCGTGAGAAAATCGGTTCAAGAATTGGCCGGCTTGAAGACGAGGCCATGATGGCAGTCAACCGCGCGTTGGCGACATTCCTGGGTTTTGCCTGATCTTTCGATCGCTGCTCACTCGAATAGCGGCACGCCTGCCTCGCGCGCGGCGCGTGCCAGATCCAGATCGAGCGTCGCAAGCGGCGCGTTGAGGCGCAAGGCGAGTTCCAGATAGGCTGCGTCGTAAGTGGTGAGCTTGAATCTTTCGGCTAGGGCCGGAATCTCGTTCCAACCCATCATCTCAGTTTCCGGATCGACCCTGAGCGGCAAGGTGCGCAACTGCTTCATGAGTTGAGAAACGTTTTCCAGCTTCAGCCGCTGCCGTCGCACGGCCATCCTCAGTCCATTGGTCACTTCCAGAATCCAGTGGGCCGGCACGATCGCGCGTTCGACATCCATTAGTTCCAGCGTAGATTCGGCACCAGCGGTCTCATCGTCGAGAACCCACGCCAGCGTGACCGATGAGTCCAGCACAAGCATTAGTACTTGCGACCTTCATTGATCAGGTCCTTGATCTTCAGGCCACGCAGGGGGTGTTTCTTTCGAAAATCCTTCAACCATTCGATTGCCTCGCGCGCCTTGGCGCGATCGAAGGTCTCGACGGGGACCAACTTCGCTACCGGACGTCCGTGTTTCGTGATCATGATTTCCTCACCATTCTCAGCTGCATCCAGTAACTCACTCAGCCGGTTTTTCGCCTCGAAGGCACCGATTGTCAGCATCCGCATGCTCCAGATACATCTAGATGCAGCTAGATTAACGGCATTACTGTCAACGTGCAACTGGCTGATGTCGTCATCGAAATAGTGCGGTCAAGTAGCTGTTTTTAAGAAGTTTTTCCGGCACAATTCGCCCTTCCCGCGACCCCCGCGGGGGGCAGGGAGCGACATCGACCCATGGCTTGGGAAATCTGGTTCACGCTGGCGATCGTCGCGACTGTGCTGGTCACGCTGGCAACGACCCCGGCACCGACCGAAGTCGTGTTGCTGGGCGCGATGATCGCCCTGTCGATCACCGGCGTCATTTCTCCGTCCCAGTCACTGTCGGGGTTCTCGAGCCCTGGCGTCATGACGGTCGCCGCCCTCTATGTGGTGGTTGCAGGACTGCGCGAGACCGGAGCGATCGCCTGGTTCTCGCAGCTCGTATTCGGCAGGCCCAAGAACCTTCTTTCGGCCCAGTCCAAGCTGATGGGTGCAAGCAGTCTGTTGTCGATGGTGATCAATAACACGCCAGTCGTCGCAATGTTCATTCCGATCGCCCAGGAATGGGCGGCGCGCTATGGACTCTCGATCTCGCGCTTGTTGCTGCCGATGAACAACATCGTGATCCTGGCCGGCATGTGCACCTTGATCGGGACCAGTACGAATCTTGCGGTCTACGGCCTCCTGATCCAGGCGAAACCGGGAGCGCACATGGGCCTTTTCGACCTGATCTGGATCGGCGGGCCGATCACGATTGTCGGCTTTGCCTACATGCTCATATTCTCGCGCCGCCTGCTGCCCGACCGGCAGGGACCTAAGGAGCAGCTCGAAAACGCGCGGGAATACGCCTTCCAGGTTCGCATCCGTGGCGGCGGACCGCTGGTCGGCAAGACTATTGCCGAAGTCGGCTTGCGCAACCTCAAGAGCGCCTATGTGCTCGAAATCGAACGCGAGGCGCGGCTGCTGACTTCGGTGGGACCGGATGAGGTGCTGCGCGCGGAAGACCGACTCACATGCGTGGGAATCGTGGATGCGATCAAGGACCTGCGACGGATGCCGGGCCTCTCGATCGCCGAGGAGCAGGGCTACACGCTGAATCTCAAGCATGCACAACGCCAACTCGTCGAAATCGTGCTATCGGCCACCTCGCCGCTGATCAATCGTACCGTGCGCGAGTCCAATTTCCGCGAACTGTACGGAGTGGCCATCATCTCGATCTCGCGCAATGGCGGCCGCATCCCCGGCAAGGTCGGCGACATCGAGTTCCGTCCGGGCGACACGCTGCTGGTCGAGGCGGGCCCGACCTTTGTTGACAAGCACAAGCACAGCCGCGACTTCCTGCTGGTGAGTGCCCTGCAGGACTCGGCCCCTTCCGATTTCCGTCGCGCGCCGCTTGCGCTCGCAATCCTGATCCTGATGATCGTCTTCGCGACGCTTGAATGGGTGCCACTGTTCGAGGCCTCATTCATCGCGGCCGGCCTGATGGTTGCCACCGGCTGCCTGACGATGCAATCGGCGACCCGCAGCATCGAATATCACATCGTCGCGGGCATCGCTGCCTCATTTGCACTTGGTGTCGCACTGATGGAATCCGGCGCAGCCGGCATGATCGGCAACAGCCTGGTCAGCATCGCAGCCAACAATCCCTGGCTCGCGCTCGCGGCGCTCTACATCACGACGATGATCTTGACCGAGATGATCACGAACAATGCGGCGGGCGTCCTGATGTTGCCGATCGCGCTCTCGGTTGCGGATCACGCCGGTGTCAGCTACATGCCGTTCGTGGTCGCAGTGATGGTCGCGGCATCGTGCGGCTTTACAACGCCGATGGGCTACCAGACCAACCTGATGGTCTATGGCCCAGGCGGCTATCGCTTCATGGACTTCGTGCGATTCGGAATGCCACTCAACATCATTTGCTGCGTCATTTCGATCACCATCCTGCCAAGAGTGTGGCCATTTTGAAAAAGACGACAGAGCAAATGACGCAGCTCAAGCGGCTCGAAGCCGAGAGCATTTTCATCATCCGGGAGGTCGCCGCCGAGTTCGACAACCCGGTCATGCTGTATTCGATCGGCAAGGACAGTTCGGTACTGCTGCACCTTGCTCGCAAGGCTTTTC
>JANPCY010000433.1:0-3145 GCA_031431175.1 Steroidobacteraceae bacterium
AAAAGCGGACAGCTCCCGGAATTGATGATCCGGGACTTCAAGCCGAACTATCTTTCGGAGTCTTCGCGGCGCGACACCAGGCTGCTCGCGGAGGTCCTGGACATGGCCGTGTCGCTTGGCGTGGACGTGTTCGAGCGCCAGTCGATTGCCCTGCGCGACCGGCCCGATAGCCGCGATACGCTCGCCACGATCAGCTGTCCGACCGCCGTGATCTGCGGGCGGCAGGACACGCTTTGCCCGCCGGAGACCCATCAGTTCATGGCCGCGAGCATCCGGGACGCCGAGCTGACGATCATCGACGACTGCGGTCATCTGTCACCGCTCGAGCGACCGCAGGAAGTGACCGCTGCCCTGCTTGGCCTGATGCGCAGGCGTTGAAAGGAAACCAGGCACCATGAAACAGAGCACCGACCGGATCCTGACGACGCACACAGGCAGCCTTCCCCGCCCTGCGGCGGTCGCCGATTTGTTGTTCGCAAAGGAGCGGGGAGACGTGGTCGACGCGGCCACATTCGACCGCACGATCGCCGATGCAGTTGCCGATGCAGTAAAACGCCAGGTCGCAATTGGCATCGATGTGGTCAGCGACGGCGAGATGAGCAAGATCAGCTACGCCACGTACATCAAGGATCGCATTACCGGATTCGAGGGGGACAGCCCGAGAAAGCCGCCGAGAGACCTGCAGGACTTCCCGACGCTGATGGCACGCCTGGCAAAGTCCGGCGGAACGCCAAGCTACAAGCGCCCGCGCTGCACGGGCCCGATCGCCGTCAAGGACAGCGAGCCGCTGGAGAACGACCTGCGGAATTTTGCCGCCGCAATCCGGCACTCGCCGCCGACCGAAGCCTTCATGAATGCCGCATCACCTGGCGTCATTGCCCTGTTCCAGCCCAATGAGTACTACGCGAACCATGACGAGTATCTTGAAGCGCTGGCCGAGGCGATGCGCCCGGAGTACGAGCGAATTGTGGCGGCGGGGCTGGTGCTGCAACTTGACTCGCCGGACCTTGGGCTGGGGCGCCATATGCTGTTTGCCGACAAGCCCGTCGAGGAATATGAGCGGCTGGCGAGCCGGCACGTGGAGGTGCTGAACCATGCGCTTCGAAACGTGCCGGTCGACAGGGTCCGGATGCATGTTTGCTGGGGCAATTACGAGGGCCCCCACCATCACGACGTGCCGATGGATCGTGTGCTCCCCATTGCGATACGTGCGAGGATCGGTGCGCTGGTATTCGAGGCATCCAATCCGCGACATGCCCACGAGTGGACGACCTTTCGCGATGCCAGGCTTCCGGACCACCTGATCCTGGTGCCCGGTGTCATCGACTCAACCACTAATTTTGTGGAGCATCCGAAACTCGTGGCAGAACGCATCTGCCATTTCACCGACGCCGTCGGCAGGGAGCGCGTCATCGCCGGCACGGATTGCGGTTTTGCGACCTTCGCCGGGTTTGGCGCGGTGGACGGCGAAGTGGCGTATGCAAAACTCGCTTCGATGGCTGAGGGTGCTGCGATCGCCAGTGACCGGCTGTGGAGGGGCGCGCATTGACGAGAGACGCTTTTCGCAGCCGCTTGCTCGGCAAGGAATTGCTGGTCGGGACCTGGGTCAAGACTCCAGCGCCTGTGGTTTGTGAGGTCCTCGGTGGTTCCGGACTGGATGTCTTGGCGCTCGACGCCGAGCATGCACCATTCGGGCGAGCGGAACTCGATGCGTGTCTCGCCATCTGCCGGGCCACCGGCATGCCCGCACTCGTGCGCGTGCCGTCGGGCGATGGAACTCACATCCTGAATGCACTGGATTGCGGGGCGACCGGGGTCCTGGTACCGCACGTGCATACCGTGAGCCAGGCCGAAGCTGCGGTGCGATCCTGTCACTACGGCCGCGGTGGGCGGGGTTATGCCGGTTCCACTCGTGCAGCGGGTTTCGCCGGCAGGTCAATCGCCGATCAACTGCAGGAGAGCCGCACAAAGACCACGGTTATCCTGCAGATTGAAGATGCGGAGGCCCTCGATGTCATCGACGGGATTGCCGCCGTCAAGGGTGTCGATTGCCTTTTCATTGGCCGCATTGACCTGACGGTTTCCCTGGGCAAGACCCGGCCGGATGATGCCGAGGTGCTGCGTGCGATGGAGAAGATCTGTGCGGCCGGGAAGAAAGCATCCACGGCCGTCGGCATGTTCCTCTCGGATCCGGCGGAGGCGCGGCAATGGATGACGCAGGGCGTCTCGCTTTTCCTGCTAGGGTCTGATCAGACCTTCCTGCTGTCGGGTGCGCGGCAACTGATCGATGCGGTCCGATGATCGCCGGCACCCAGTATCTGGAAGGCACGCAAGGCCCGTACCGGAACCTCGTCGACTATATCCTCGGGATCACTCACGAGATCTGGGAGTCGCGGCAGATAGACCGCATCCATGATTATTACAGTCCCGACACCCTGATCTACACGCTCGGTGGCCTCGTGCGGGGCTCCGAAGCCATCGTCAGGAACACCCGTGACACGCTCAAGGCATTCCCGGATCGGCTGTTGATCGGCGACAGCGTCATCTGGTCCAGGGACGGAGCCGGCATCTTCTACAGCTCGCACCGCATCACGAGCCCGATGACGAATCGCGGCGACAGCGCTTTCGGGCCCGCGACCGGCAAGTCCGTCATCGTGTCTACGATCGCGGACTGTGTCGTCGAGAACGGCGTGATCACCAGGGAATGGCTGGTACGGGACAACTATGGACTGGTCAGGCAACTGGGTCTTGATGCGCGTGGCATCGCGAAGACAAACGCCGCAATACCGCAGGCGCAGGAATACGCTGCATGGATGAGCGCGGAGCGTGAACGACTCGGCAAGTCTTCAGCAACTCGTGGCCAGCGCACGGCCGCCTTTTCTGACGATCGTGCCCCGGAATTCGCGGAGTCCGTGTTGCAGAACTGCTGGGTCCGGGGCGATGAATCTCTGTTCGATTGTCACTACGCGCCTTATGCCGTGTTGCACGATTCAAGACCAGTGGCCTCCGGTCGCACGGCAATCCGCGAGCACTACGGTGCGCTGAGACAGTCATTCAGTGGGGTGTCGCTGAGCTGCGATCACGTGTGCTTCAGGCCCTGCGACCAGGATTCGCGCGACGTGGCGGTGCGCTGGACTCTGGCGGC
>JANPCY010000434.1:0-3639 GCA_031431175.1 Steroidobacteraceae bacterium
GCGGCAGATGCGCAGGCAATCCGCGCGTGTGCGCAGTACACCGCCCTCCGCGTCCGCGAGGCCAACTTCGCGCAGCCGGCGCTTAAGGTACTTCCACGACGCGTCGCCAACTTCCTTTGGCGCGCAGTCGCCGTGGGTGCAGAAAAGCACATGCCGGCGCGCGCCACCAAGCACGATCTTCGCAACCGCCGCTTCAAGCGATTCGGCTTTCGGATTTTCGCCACGCTGGTTCAAAGCGCCGCCTCGTCAGTTTCGCTGGTGCGGATCCGGAGCACGCGCTCGATGTTGGTCACGAAGATCTTTCCGTCACCGACCTTGCCGGTCCGGGCGACGCCGATGATGGCCTCGGTGACCTGATCCACGAGATCGTCGCGCACCGCGACCTCGACGCGCGTCTTCGGCACGAAATCCACGACGTACTCCGCTCCGCGATAGAGCTCGGTGTGTCCGCGTTGCCGGCCAAAGCCTTTCACCTCGGTGACGGTCATGCCCGAGATGCCGATCTCGGACAGCGCGGCGCGCACGTCGTCGAGTTTGAAGGGCTTGATGATGGCGGTAACGAGCTTCATCGCGAACTCCTGCATGGTGATGGGCAACCCGGGGTACGGGATGCGGATTCTATGCCGATAAGGGCCGCTTCGGAGCAAATAACCGGCGGGCCCGCCCGATCGCGCGCCATTAGTTTGGCCCCGACGCCTGGAAGGATTCCGGGCGCGCATCGGAGGCCTGGCAATGGAACTGCCCATCACGCGCCGCTTCATTGGCGCCCTGCTCCTGACTATCTTCGCGCTGACTGCGGATTTCGCGGACGCGGCCGTCGGCCGGACGCCCGGCGCGGCCACCGTTTCGCCGGACGGCGAGGCGGTCTATTCGATTCCGCTGAACCTGCCGCCTGGCACCAACGGAATGACGCCAGCCCTGTCGCTCGAATACCGGCACCGCAGCGTCATCGGCATGCTTGGCATCGGCTGGAACATCGGCGGCCTGTCGCAGATCGCGCGCTGCCCGAGGACCTTCGTGCAAGACGGCGTCGCGTCGCCAGTCACCCTGACCGCCGTAGATCGCTTCTGTCTGGATGGTCAGCGACTCGTCGTCACTAGTGGTATCGCGTACGGCGGCGCAGGCGCCGAGTACCGCACCGAGATCGAGTCCTTCGCGCGCATCCGTTCCTACACGGGCGCCGGCAGCGGGCCACAGTATTTCGTGCTGGAGGCGGCCGACGGTCGTGTGCTCGAGTACGGTGCGACGGCGGATTCGCGCATAGACGGCGTCGACGTCGTGACTCCCGCGACCGTAGCGCGGATCTGGGCGCTGAACCGCATTCGCGACCGTTCAGGCAACGTGATCGACTTCGAGTACTTGGAAGACCGCACGAGCGGCAGCTTCCGGATTGCGGCGATCCGCTACAACGCGAATCCAGACGCCGGCGTCGCAGCGTCGCACCAGGTCTCATTCGTCTATGAGGTCCGCCCGAACAACGAGGTGGATGTCGCCTACGTTGCCGGCATGGGCATCCGCCAGGTCGTGCGTCTCGATCGGATTGATGTGCTCTACAACGGTTCGATCCTGCGGCGCTACGACCTCAGCTACGAGCCGGCGCTGTCCACCGGCGGGCGCAGCCGGTTGGCGTCGATACAGGAATGCGGCGCTGGCGGTGGCGATTGTTTTGCCGCGACGAACTTCGGCTGGCAGAACGGCATGCCCGGTTTCGGAGCTGAGACGAACTTCGCGGCTGCGATTCCGGGCCCGACGCCACTGCCCGAGAACAAGCTCTGGACAATGGCCGATATCAATGGCGACGGCCGCGGTGATTACGTCTGGTCCGGCGGAACGACGACCGCGACGATGACATTGCGCTACCGGCTTGGCCGCGTTGGAGACACGTTCGGCGCGGAGATCACGACCAACATCGCCACTCCCTACGGCATAGGCACTCCCTTCGACCACAACGGCGACGGTCGCGCCGATCTACTGATGCTCTCCGCGGCACGGCAGTGGACCGTCCTCCCCGGCAGTGCCGCCGGCTTCAGCGCGCCGATCACGATCCCCAACTCGCCTGGACCACAGATGCCGGATTACCGCGGCCTGGACATGAATGGTGATGGCCTCGGTGATCTCGCCTGGTCCGAGATCTACGCCTACACCGGCAACAGCCTCGTCGTGTATGTGCGCTACGCGCTGCCAGGCGGCGGATTCTCCGCGAACCGCGTGACGCTTTACGAGCAGGCCACGGGAAGCGGATATGAGACCCCGCAAGGCGGCAATTTCCTCGGCCGACCGGGCCAGCGCATCGATCTGGACGGCGATGGCGGCGAAGACCTGGTCATGAACGAAAGATACTCGATCGCCCGAATTTCCGCGACCACGTCTGGAATCGACGGTTTCGAGGGTTCCTTCTCGGGCGTCGGGCTCGCCGACATCAACGGCGACGGCTGCACGGATCTCGCTTATACCAATTACACGGCAGCGTTGCGACTGCGCATGAGCGCTTGCGTCGTGCCCTGGTCGGGCCCCGAGCTGGCTGCGCCGGCTCCGACAAGCGGCGGGGCGCAGAACATTGCGTACGACTGGAACAACGACGGCCGGGACGACCTGCTGCTCTCAGGCGCGACAAACTGGCAGGTTGTCCTGTCGAACGGCGATTCGCTTGCGCCAGCGGTGAATACGGGGATCGCAACCAACGGCGCCAACACGGCAATTGCCTTTGACGCCAACGGTGACGGGCTGACAGACCTCGTCACGCGGAATGGCAGCGTGCTCTATCGGCGGTTACGCAATGGCCCCCGCCCCGATGTACTGGTTTCTGCAACGGACGGCTTTGGCGTCACCGCGACTTTTTCCTACCGCCCGCTGACCGATGCAGGCATCTACACGCGCGGGACCGGCGCCATTTATCCAGAGCAAGACCAGCAGCCGACTGCATACGTCGTATCCGAATTGGCCCTGACGGACGGCACCGGGCTCGGGTCCGCGACCGCGACGCGCTTCAGTTATCACGGCCTGCGTCGCCACCTGCTGGGACGCGGCATCCTCGGATTCGCGACGCGCACGAGCGTGGATACGACGCTTGGCATTGAAACACGCGTCGAGGAAACACGACACCAGGACTTCCCTTACACCGGGCTGCCTGCGATGGTCGTCGTGCGTCAGGGTTCCGGCGCCCCGGTCAGCGAGACAACTTATGCCTGGTCAACCCTGAATCTGGGCAGCGGCGTCGCCTTGCGTCGCTTCCCCTATGCGTCGTCGACGGTTCAGCGGCAGTACGAGGTCGGCGGCGCATACGACGGCGCGCAAATTGCAACGATGACGCGTACGGTCGCCGCGATCGACTCGACCTCCGGCCTTGTGACCGACGAAACGACGGCGATCACCGAAGTCGCAGGTGGAATCAGCGCTGGTTCATCGAGCAGCCTGCGCACACTTCACACGTCCGTACTCAACAACAAGACGAGCTGGTGCCTGGGGCGGCCACAGGGAATGCAGCTCACCGCAAGCCATACGTTGACTGGAGGCGCGGCGATCACTCGCAGCTTCAGTCAGAGCTGGGACGGCGTGAAATGCCGGCCCACGCAGCAGCGCCTGGAACCCGGCAACAGCCAGTGGCAGGTGAGCTTCGGCCACGCCTACGACGGCTTCGGC
>JANPCY010000435.1:0-3626 GCA_031431175.1 Steroidobacteraceae bacterium
GCGCGCAGGGCCGCCTCGCGGCGGTGCTCCCACAGCGCGTCATTGGCGATGTCCGGAACGATGATCTGGCGCTGCAGCGCAATGGCTGCGGCGCAGGAACCAAAGCGGATCTCCGCCGGAACATTGTCCATAAGCGCCATGTACTCGCGTGGCAGGCTGGGGCCCACCGCGTGGCTCAGGATCTTCTTGACCGGGTCAAAAAGCCTGATGCAGCAGATGGCGTCCGGCAGCACGTGCTCCACGACCTCGATGATCGAGGTCAGCGCACCGGCCAAGGGTTCGCTGGATGCAATCTTCTCGAAAGCGCGCCGCTCGCCCGCCCCAATCAGCTCAGCGCGTTTGCGCTCCGTGATGTCGATGATGCTTGCCCGGATCAGGTGATCGCTTGAACTCGGCAGCCGCACGAAGCGCACTTCGCAGGGAATGTTGTTGCCCATGGCGTCGCAGTGCAGCCATTCGAAGACCGGCGTGCCACCGGACAGCGCCAATTTGACATGGCCGGCGCTGACCCTGGAAGAAGGCGTGCCGTCAGCTTGCTCGAGCGGGCTTACCGCTTCTGGCCCGATTGTCAGCAATTTTTCGCGGCTCATCTTGAAGAATGCGGCCGCATTCTCATTGCAGTCCACGAATCGCCCCGTATCAACATCGAACACGACGACGGCCTCAGGCGCGTGCTCGACCAGCACCCGGTAGCGCGCTTCGCTGTCCTTCAGCGCATCCTGCGCCTTGGAACGCTCGGCCACGTCGCGCACGCAGACGATGTAGGTCGGGCGGCGCTTTGTCAGCATCTTGCTGACCAGGATCTCGGCGGGCATCGAATCGCCGCGTCGTTGCTTGGCGACCACTTCGCGGGCGGCCAGGTCGTAGTGGGTGTTTTCCTGCGCTGCCGCCATGTCTTCGAGCGTCTCGCCGATGTCACCGCCCATCGCGATCTGTGGCAGCAGGCTGTCAAGTGACTCCGAGAGCACGTCGCACTGGCGCACGCCAAAAAAGCGTTCGGCCGTGCGGTTCATGCTCTCGATGCGTCCGAGGCGGTCGCAGGAAATGATTCCGTCCTTGACGTGATCGAGTATCGCCTGCAATTTCGCGACGCTCTCAAGCTCGATCTGTTCGGTGATCGCGGTTGCCTCGTCGGAGGCAAGGCGCATGACGGTCTCGAGGCTGGTGCGATCGTTTTCGTAGGCATCGTACTGGCGGGTGATGATCGACAAGAGCTTGCGCACGCGCATCTTGCCATCGGTGTCGGCGGCCTCCAGCAGCTGCTGTTCCAGCAACGGGTGGATGTCGTCCGCGTTGCGGTCACGCTCCGGCGTGGATGCCGGCGCAGGTGCAGGCGGCCCGACCGCCTTCGGCGTGGGCACTTTGAGCCGCACAACATTGCCTGGATTCTTCTTGGCCACCCCGACTCCGCGCAAGCCTGCGTCGAATGCGACGTAATGCAGCTGATGCTAGGGGATCGACCTCACGCGGAACGTGACGGCGTCCACGAATCGGTCGGGGACAATCCGTGACAGGCAACCCGATTTCGCGGCATGGCCCGCGCTGAAGCAGCTCGACTTCTCAGCCGGCCCGGTCCGCCCGCTTGCGCTGGCCTTCGCTCAAGTGGCGCTTGCGCAACCGGATGTTCTTCGGCGTCACTTCGACGAGTTCGTCATCGACGATGTATTCCATCGCCTGCTCGAGACCCATGCGGATGGGTGGTGTCAGCAGCACGTTTTCGTCCTTGCTTTGCGTGCGGATGTTGGTGAGCTTCTTGCCCTTCAGCGGATTGACGACCATGTCGCCTTCGCGGCTCGTCTCACCGACGATCTGTCCCTCGTAGACCAGGTCGCCCGGCCCGACAAACAGCCGGCCGCGTTCCTGCAGGTTGAAAAGCGCATAGGCCAGCACCGGGCCGCGGCCATTGGAAATCATTACGCCGGCGGTGCGCTCGGCCAGGTCCCTGTCGACCACCGGCCCGAAGTGATCGAACACGTGGTACATCAGCCCCGTGCCACTCGTCATGGTGCGAAATTCGGTCTGGAATCCAATCATGCCGCGTGACGGAATCTTGTAATCGAGCCGCACCCGGCCCTTGCCATCCGGAACCATGTCCGCGAGTTCCGCGCCGCGCGCACCGAGTGCCTCCATGACCGCGCCCTGCGCGATCGATTCGATATCCACGGTCAGCTGTTCCCAGGGCTCAAGCCGCTGGCCGCCCTCTTCCTTGACGACGACCCGCGGGCGCGACACGGCGAGTTCATAGCCCTCGCGGCGCATGTTCTCGATCAGGATGCCGAGATGCAGCTCGCCGCGGCCGAAGACATCAAAGCGGTCTGGGTCGTCGGTCTCCTCGACGCGCAGCGCGACATTTGCGAGTGTCTCGTGCAGCAGCCGTTCGCGCAGCTGGCGGCTGGTGACAAACTTGCCTTCCTGCCCGAACAAGGGCGACGTATTGGTCTCGAATGTCATGCTGATGGTCGGCTCGTCCACGACCAGCGGCGGCAACGCTTCCGCGGCATCCGGGTCGCAGATCGTGTCCGAAATCTTGGGCGCCTCGATACCCGAGAACGCAATGATGTCGCCGGCGCGCGCTTCCTCTGTCTCAATGCGCTCGAGTCCCAGAAAGCCGAACACCTGGCCGATACGTTCGCTGCGAACTTTCCCGTCACGACCGACGACCGCGATGGACATGCCGCGCCGAATCGTGCCGCGCCGGATCCGCCCGATCCCGATCGCACCGACGTAGCTCGAATAATCGAGCTGGCTGACCTGCAGCTGCAGCGGCGCATCGATGTCCACATCGGGCGCCGGACAACGCGCAACAATGGTTTCGAACAGCGGCGTCATGTCGGCGGCGAGTGTCGCCGGATCAAATCCCGCCACACCGCGCAACGCTGATGTATACACGACCGGAAAGTCGAGCTGGCGCTCACTTGCACCCAGGCGATCAAACAGGTCGAAGGTCTGATTGAGCACCCATTCCGGACGCGCTTCTGGACGATCGATCTTGTTGATCACGACGATCGGCGCGAGGCGGTGCACAAATGCCTTCTGCGTGACAAAGCGGGTCTGCGGCATCGGGCCGTCCACCGCGTCCACCAGCAGCAGCACGCAATCCACCATCGACAACACGCGCTCCACTTCGCCGCCGAAGTCGGCGTGGCCGGGTGTGTCCACGATGTTGATGCGGTAATCGCCCCAGCGGATCGCGGTGTTCTTGGCCAGGATCGTGATGCCCCGCTCGCGCTCGAGCGCGTTCGAGTCCATCACCCGATCGGTCACGGGCTTGCGCGCATCGAGCGTGCCGGACTGGCGCAGCAGTTTGTCGACCAGCGTGGTCTTGCCATGGTCGACGTGCGCGATGATCGCGATGTTGCGCAGGTTCTGGATCATGATTGAAAGAGGGGTTAGCCCCTTGGCGGGGTTTCACCCCAAATTTGCGGCGGCGGATTGTACACCAAGAGGGATCAAGTCCCTTAAAGGGGAGAATTAAAGGGGAAATTAAAGGGGACGCAACCCTTTAAAGGGTTCAACCCTTTAAAGGGTTGCGTCCCCGTTAATTTCCCGGTGAGTAAAGGGTTGCGTCCCCTTTAATTCTCCCCGTTAAGGGACTTGATCCCTCTTGGTGTACAATCCGCCGCCGC
>JANPCY010000436.1:0-4311 GCA_031431175.1 Steroidobacteraceae bacterium
GCTGCACATGGATATCGTGCGGGAACGTCTCGAACGCGAGTACAGCCTCGAACTGGTCACCAGCGCACCGACCGTCATCTATGAAGTCCTCGAGCCGGGCGGCAAGGTGAGCCTGGTGGACAATCCGTCGAAGCTGCCGGCCTCAGTCGTCGAGTTGCGCGAGCCGATCATCCTGGCGAATATCCTGGTGCCGCCGGAACACGTCGGCCCGGTGATCAAGTTGTGCCAGGAGAAACGCGGCACGCAGAAAAAGATGCTGCAACTCGGCACGCAGATGTCACTGCAGTACGAGTTGCCGCTGGCCGAAGTAGTGCTCGACTTCTTCGACCGGCTCAAATCAGCCAGCCGTGGCTATGCGTCTTTCGACTACGAATTCAGCCGTTTCGAGGCCGCGCCGCTCGCCAGGCTGGACCTGATGATAAACGGCGACCGCGTGGATGCGCTGTCGATGATCGTGCATCGCGAGAACGCCTATCGTCGCGGTCGCGAGCTTGTGGACAAGATGCAGGAACTGATTCCGCGCCAGATGTTCGAGGTGGCGATCCAGGCGGCGATCGGCGGCCAGGTCATCGCCCGCGCATCGGTCAAGGCATTGCGCAAGAATGTGCTGGCCAAGTGCTATGGCGGGGACGTGACGCGCAAACGCAAGCTTCTCGAGAAGCAGAAGGCGGGCAAGAAGCGCATGAAGCAGCTCGGCACGGTCGAGATCCCGCAGGAGGCATTCCTGGCGGTGCTGCAGGTTGGCAGGAAGTGAATAGCGGGGGATGACGATGGTGTTCGATTTTTCATTCGTGCTGGTGTCTCTGGCGTTGATCACAGGCCTGGTCTGGGGCCTGGACCACTGGTTACTCGCGCCGCGTCGCGCCGCGCGCGGCAATGCGAAGGAACCGCTGCTGGTCGATTACTCGCGCTCGTTCTTCCCGGTGATCGTGATCGTCCTGGTGCTCCGCTCGTTCCTGTACGAGCCATTCCGGATCCCGTCGGACTCGATGATGCCGACGCTGATCCAGGGCGATTTCATTTTCGTCAACAAGTGGCGCTATGGCTTGCGCCTCCCGGTCGCGAACTGGAAGGTGCTTGGCATAAACGAGCCCGCACGTGGCGACGTGATCGTATTCCGCAAGCCCTCGGAGCCCTCGCTGGTGTTCATCAAGCGGCTCGTCGGACTGCCCGGCGATACGGTTCGGGTGGCCGGCACGCAGGTCTACGTGAACGGTACGCCGTCGCAGATCGTGCCAGGCGAGTTGTATTCAGGGCCCAAGAACGAGCAGTATCCGTTCTCGCGGGTGGGCGAAGAGCAGTTTGACGGCGCCGGACACGCCATCATGCTGGACCCCGTGAGACCCGGCATGGAGGGCGAGTGGCGCGTTCCGGATGGCCATTTCTTCATGATGGGCGACAATCGCAACAACAGCCGTGACAGCCGCTTCCCCGAAGTTGGCTTCGTGCCGGCAGAGAACGTCATCGGCAAGGCGGAGGCGATATGGCTGTCATTCAACCCCGAACCGGGCTCGATCCTGCTTTGGGAACGTATGGGAACCGGGATTCGGTAAGGAGGCATCGTATGCGAGACAGGCAACGTGGCATGACATTCCTCGGCATTCTCGTAATCGTCATCGTGGTCGGCGCCTGGGTCTATGCCGGGATAAGGCTGGTGCCGAAATATCTCGAATACATGCGCGTGGCAGCGACACTCGAGAAGGTCAGCGACGAATTCTCGTCGAACCCGGAATCAACCGAGTTCATGTTACGCAAGGCCGTCGAGCGGCACTTCAACATCGAAATGGTGACCGCCATCGATTCGCACGACATCGAGATAACGAAAGAAGCCGGGTCATTCTTGATGCGTGCGAACTATGAGGCTACCGTGCCGCTCGTTTCCAACGTGTCATTCCTGCTGACATTCGACAAGACCGTCGAGGTCGCTGCGCGCTGAGCCGCGCTGCGGGCGAGGCGTGGATCCCGCGGACTGGCTGCAACAGCGCCTTGGCTGCAGATTCGCCGACGACGGGCTTCTGGTACGCGCCCTGACGCACCGCAGCGTCGGGGCGGACAACAACGAGCGACTCGAGTATCTCGGCGATGCCGTGCTGTCCTTCGTCGTCGCCGAAATGCTGTTCGAAGCCCACCCTGAAGCAAGCGAGGGCGAACTCTCGCGCTATCGCGCCAGCCTCGTCAGCGGCGATGCGCTCGGTGCGGTCGCGCTCGAGCTCGGTCTCGGTGAGCTTCTGAACCTAGGCGAGGGGGAGCGGAAGTCGGGCGGCAAGTGGCGTGCCTCGATACTCGCGGACGCGCTCGAGGCCCTGGTCGGCGCCGTCTATCTGGACCAGGGACTTGATGCGGCACGCGCGGTTGCCGCGCGCCTGTTGCAACGGCGCATGGAGGAGCTGCCGGGGGCCTCCGAACTGAAGGACGCCAAGACGCGCCTGCAGGAGTGGTTACAGGGTCGCGGTCTCGGGTTGCCGGAATACAAAGTGCTTGAGATTACCGGGGAGCCGCACGAGCAGCTCTTCCGGATACGCTGCGACATCGGCGAGCTCGCGATTGCGGCTGAGGCGCAGGGCAGCAGCCGCCGGCGTGCGGAGCAGGAGGCTGCCTCGCTGGTGCTCAAGAATCCGGCCCTGCGGGCGCGGCGGTGAGCACAGCGATCGGTCACCGTTGCGGCACGGTCGTGTTGGCGGGCCGGCCCAATGTCGGCAAGTCGACCCTGCTGAACGCACTGGTCGGCCAGAAACTCAGCATCGTCACGCCCAAGGCGCAGACCACGCGCCAGCGCGTCGCCGGGGTGCTGACGCGGCCGGAATTCCAGCTCATTCTGCAGGATACTCCCGGCTTTGGCGCGCCCGCCGGCAGGCGCCTGAACCAGGCGATGCACCGCGAGGCGGTCGCCGCCATTGCGACCGCGGATGCGGCGATCCTGATCACGGCGGCAATACGATGGACTTCCGAGGACGACGCGGTGCTTGCCCAGCTCACAGCCGCCGGCACACCGATTGTCGTTGCAGTCAACAAGATCGACCGCGTGCGGCCGAAGGAACGGCTACTGCCCTATCTTGAGGCACTTTCCGGCCGGCATCCATTCGCGGCCATCGTGCCGGTGTCGGC
Organism: Steroidobacteraceae bacterium; assembly: GCA_031431175.1. Taxonomy (GTDB): domain Bacteria; phylum Pseudomonadota; class Gammaproteobacteria; order Steroidobacterales; family Steroidobacteraceae; genus SCUD01. The sequence continues at coordinate 3,106 of JANPCY010000436.1, forward strand.
ATTGCGCGGCGAGAATCTCGCGGCGCTTGTGGCCGCGGTTGTAGCGCTCGTGCCTGAAGCTGCGCCGATGTATCCGGAAGACCAGGTGACGGATCGCAACGAGCGGTTCCTGGCGGCGGAAGTCGTGCGCGAGAAGCTGATGCTCGCGCTGCACGACGAGTTGCCGTACCGCATCGCGGTGGAGATCGAACGCTTCGACGAAACGCCGGACGGGCGGGTCGAGATCGACGCCGTCATCTGGGTCGAGCGTGAGGGACAAAGGAAAATCGTCATCGGGTCCAAGGGCGAGGGCCTCAAGGCCGTCGGACGCGCCGCGCGGATGGAACTGAATGAATTGCTCGGCCGGCGTGTGCATTTGTCGACCTGGGTCAAGCTTCGCGAAGACTGGACCGACGATGCCGGCATGCTGCGCCGGCTTGGCCATGATCCGCCATGAGCGCGCCGCGACGCGTGTTGCTGGAGCCGGCCTACCTGCTTCACCACCGGCCCTGGAGCGATACCAGCAGGATCCTCGAACTGATGACCAGGAGTCATGGTCGCGTGACGCTGTTCGCGCGCGGTGCGCGCCGTCCCGGTTCGCCGCTGCGCGGCGTGCTTCAGCCATTCGTGCCGTTGCTGGTCTCATGGTCCGGTCGGGCGGATGGCGGAACGCTGACCGGGGCGGAGATCGGCGGCGCGCTCCGCCCGCTGCCTCCCGGGCAATTGATGTGCGGCTTCTATCTGAACGAGCTGCTGTTGCGGCTGCTGCCGCGGGAGGACCGGCATGATCGCGTCTTCGACGCCTACGCAGACGCGATCGCCCAGCTGGCAGGCAGCGCTGACCATCGGCCGCTGCGGGTCTTCGAGCTGATCCTGCTCGAGCAACTGGGTTACGGCCTTGAACTGGCGCACGATGCCGCGAGCGGCGAGCCATTGGAGCCGGATCAGTACTATCATTTCCAGGCGGGCCGTGGCGTGCTGGCGGTACGCGACGTGGCTGGCGATCCGGTTGCAATGCGGGGCTGCGACGTGCTCGCGGTGTCGCGCGGCGAATTCGATCAGCCTGCTGCGCTCGCTGCCGCCAGGCGGATCCTGCGCGCCGCGATCGGCCATTGTCTCGAGGGTCGCGGCCTGCACAGCCGCGAAGTGATGCTGGCATTGCGCCAGCGGGAGCAAGAAGCGTGAGCCCGATAGCCATCGATCTCGGCGTCAATATCGATCACGTCG
>JANPCY010000437.1:0-1656 GCA_031431175.1 Steroidobacteraceae bacterium
CGCCGCTCCCGTGATCAGACCGGCGATGACCTGGCTCTCGCTGAGCAGCTGCCCTTTTATCTCGAAGCGCGTGCCGAGCTCGAACAGCCGCACTCGCTGCTGCTGCCTGCGCAGGTTGCTGCGCAGCACCTCGATCAGGCCCGGCCATAGCGAGACGCGCATCTCGCCGAGCTCCGCTGAAATCGGATTGGCGAGTGCCAGCGTCTCGCGGCCCGGGAACAGGAGACCTTGGGTGCGTGCATCGACGAAGCTGTAGGTAATCGCTTCCTGATAGCCGCGATCCGCCAGCAGCAGCATCAGACGTTCGCGCGAAACCACCTGCTCGGTCGCGGGCTGCGGACGCTGCGGCAGCTTCGCATCCTTGCGCGGGATCTCGTCGTAGCCGTAGATGCGGCCGATCTCTTCGATGAGGTCCTGTTCGATCGCGATGTCGAATCGGTGACTCGGCGGAATGACGCCAAGCACATCGCCGGCGCCGGCCACCTGCATGCCGAGGCGGCGCAGGATGCCTTCGACGTCCGAGCGCGGAACCTGCACGCCGAGCAGGCTCGCCACGCGCTCCGGTCGCAGGGTGACACTTGGGCGCTTCGGCTGCTGCGTCTCGACCTGCGTCAGCACCGCGGGACCTGGCTGACCGCCCGCGATGTCCATCAGGAGCCGCGTCGCGCGTTCCAGCGCCCGCTCCTGCTGGCGCGGATCCACGCCGCGTTCGAAGCGTTGCGAGGCATCAGTCAACATCCCGTAACGACGCGCGCGGCCGGCAATCGCATCCGGCGCGAAAAATGCGACTTCGAGAAAAACATCCGCCGTATCGGCAGCAATGCCGCTTTTCTCGCCGCCCATGATGCCGGCGAGGCCGACCGGGCCGGTAGCGTCAGCGATGACCAGCGTGTCGGCATCGATCGCAATCTCGCGACCGTCGAGCAATGTCAGGCGCTCGCCCTTTCGTGCCTGGCGCACTTCAATGTGGGAGCTGAGCCGGCGCAGGTCGTAGGCGTGCATCGGCTGGCCAAATTCCAGCATCACGTAATTTGTGACGTCGACGATCGGGCTGATCGGGCGCAGCCCGGCGCGCCGCAGCCGCTCGCTCATCCATAGCGGGGTCCGTGCCTTTGGATCAACGCCCTTGATGATGCGACCCGCAAAGCGCGGGCAGCCTGCCGGCGCTTCGAGACGCACCTCGAATCGTGCGAAGTTTGCCGCAGCGATCGGCTCGACGTAGGGCGACGTCAGTTTGCGATCCGCAATCGCCGCGAGTTCCCGCGCTACCCCGATCATGGACAACACGTCGCCGCGATTCGGCATCACATTGAGGGTCAGGATCGAATCGTCGAGCTTCAGCGCCTCGCGAAATGGCGCGCCCGTCACAAGCTGGGCTGGCAACTCGAGGATGCCGTCCTGATCCTCGGAAAGGCCCAGCTCGTGCCCCGAGCACAACATGCCGGCGGATTCGAGCCCGCGCAACATCGCGCGCCGGATCACCAGGCCGCCCGGAAGGGTGGCGCCCTCGAGTGCGAGTGGCGCCTTCATACCGGCGCGCACGTTTGGCGCGCCACAGACGATCTGCAGTGGCTCCCTACCACCGCCCGCAACCTGGCAGACGGTTAACTTGTCCGCACCCGGATGGCGCTCCACGCTCAGCACTTCGCCAACCAC
>JANPCY010000438.1:0-2090 GCA_031431175.1 Steroidobacteraceae bacterium
TTGGCCGAACCGCTGCAGGCGCTGCTGCTATTGCTGTTCGCCTGGTGCGCCCTGTGGCATTCCGCGCTTGGCGTGCAGGTGGTGGTCGAGGATTACGTTGGCGGCCGCTTGCACGCCCCGACGGGGCGAATCCTGCAAATCGCACACTGGGCGGCGGCGATCGCGGTCGCCTGGTCGATCTGGTCGATCTGGTCGATAGCCCAGGGCGGCGCATGAAGCCTTACGAACTGGTCGATCATCAGTTCGACGTCAGTGTGGTCGGCGCCGGGGGCGCGGGATTGCGCGCGACCATGGGGCTCGCTGAAGCGGGGCTCGCCACCGCGTGCATCACCAAGGTGTTCCCGACCCGCAGCCACACGGTAGCGGCGCAGGGCGGCATCAGTGCAGCACTCGGCAACATGGGCGAGGACGACTGGCGATTCCACTTCTACGACACGATCAAGGGCTCAGACTGGCTGGGGGACCAGGACGCGATCGAGTTCATGTGCAAAGAGGCGGCGGCTGCCGTCATCGAGCTCGAGCACTTTGGCCTGCCATTCTCGCGCACCGAGGATGGGCGCATTTATCAACGGCCATTTGGCGGCATGACCACGAATTACGGCAAGGGCATCGCGCAGCGCACCTGTGCTGCTGCGGATCGCACCGGTCACGCGATGCTGCACACGCTGTACCAGCAATGCCTCCGGCATGAGGCCAGATTCTTCATCGAATATTTCGCGATCGACCTGATCATGGAACACGGCGAATGCCGCGGCGTGCTGGCGCTCGACATGGCGACCGGGACATTGCACCGGTTCCTTGCGCAGGCCACGATTCTCGCGACCGGCGGATACGGCCGGACCTATTTTTCCTGTACATCGGCGCATACCTGCACCGGCGACGGCGGCGGCATGGCATTGCGCGCAGGACTGCCGCTGCAGGACATGGAATTCGTGCAGTTTCACCCGACCGGCATCTACGGCGCCGGCTGTCTGATCACCGAGGGTGTGCGCGGCGAGGGCGGCGTCCTGCGCAATTCCGGGGGCGAGCGGTTCATGGAGCGCTACGCGCCGAATGCCAAGGACCTGGCCTCGCGTGACGTGGTCAGCCGCGCCATGACGATCGAGATCCGCGAGGGCCGCGGGGTCGGACCTGAGCACGATCATTTATTCCTGCACCTCGAGCACCTCGGCGCCGAGGTGATCGGCAAGCGGCTGCCGGGCATTGCCGAGACTGCAATGATCTTCGCGGGCGTGGATGTAACACGTGCGCCGATCCCGGTGCTGCCCACTGTTCACTACAACATGGGCGGAGTGCCCTGCAATATTCACGGCGAGGTGCTGACCGCCAGGAATGGTGATCCGGAAGCGGTCGTGCCAGGGCTGATGGCGATTGGCGAGGTGGCCTGCGTCTCGGTGCATGGCGCAAACCGCCTGGGCTCCAATTCGCTGCTTGACCTGGTCGTGTTCGGACGGGCGGCGGCCGCGCGCTGTGCCGCACTGCTGCGGCCAGGATCGTCGCGCGGCAAGCCAGCGGCGTCTGCCACGGATTCGGCCATTGCGCGCTTCGACCACATCCGACACGCGAGTGGCAGCCGCGCTACCGCCGCGATTCGTGAGGAAATGCAGCGTGGGATGCAGCGCGACGCAGCCGTTTTCCGAACTGGCGCCAGTCTCGCGGAGGGATGCAGGCGACTTGCACAAACATTCGTGTCATTCGCCGATCTGCGCGTCACCGACCGCTCAGCGGTGTTCAACACCGACCTGATCGAGGCGCTGGAGCTCGACAATCTCCTGCGGCAGGCGCTGGCGACGATTCATTCTGCCGCGAATCGCACCGAGAGTCGCGGCGCACATGCGCGCGAGGACTATCCTGACCGCGACGACGCCAACTGGCTGAAGCACACGCTGGCATGGGTCGCAGATGACGGTGCGGTACGATTTGACTATCGCCCAGTGCATCTGAACACGCTGACGGGCGACGTGGACGCGATACCGCCACGCGCGAGAACCTACTAGGACGCATTGGAGCACGCCGGATGGCCCAGTTCCGTTTGCCCGCGAACTCCCGCTACGCGGATCGGCCCGGTCGCCATTTCCCGGCGTCGCAGG
>JANPCY010000439.1:0-4165 GCA_031431175.1 Steroidobacteraceae bacterium
GTCGCGTTTCCACGATGCGCTGCAGCGCCAGCTGCTGTTCACGGCGATTGTCCTTGCCATCGAGCTGCCCTTGGGCGTGGTCATTGCGCTGGCGATGCCGCGGCGTGGCGCGTGGTCGTCCGTCTGCCTGGTATTGATGGCGATGCCGCTCCTGATTCCATGGAATGTCGTCGGCGCGATGTGGAATATCTTCGCGTTACCTGACATTGGTCTGCTCGGCTACTCGTTGAACGCGCTCGGCTTCGACTACAACTTCACGCGTCAGCCGTTGTCGGCCTGGTCCACGCTGATCGCGATGGACGTCTGGCACTGGACATCGCTGGTGGTGTTGCTCGCCTACGCCGGTCTCTCTTCGATTCCCGACGCTTTCAAACAGGCGGCGAAGATCGACGGCGCATCGCCCAGGGCGGTGATCTGCTACATCAAGCTGCCGAAGATGAAGCGCGTGCTGATGATCGCCGTGCTGCTGCGCTTCATGGACAGCTTCATGATCTACACGGAGGCCATCGTGCTGACCGGCGGTGGCCCCGGCAATGCCACATCGCTGCTGTCGATCGACCTGGTCAAGATCGCGCTGGGCCAGTTCAACCTGGGTCCGGCGGCGGCGATGTCGTTGATCTATTTCCTGATCATCCTGCTGCTGTCGTGGGTCTTCTACGCCGTGATGACCCGCGACGAGGCCCACTGATGAGAATCCTGCGCGTAGCGGTGCGGCAATGAAGCGGATCAAGTGGCTGGTTCCGGCGCTGTATATCGTATTCGTGCTGCTGCCGATCTATTGGCTGCTGAACATGTCGTTCAAGACGACCAACGAGATCCTCGGGTCGTTCACGTTGTGGCCAGACCACTTCACGTTGGAGAACTATCGCACGATCCTGACCGACCCGACCTGGTACACGGGCTACCTGAATTCACTCGCCTATGTGCTGATGAATACTGCCATCAGCATCACGCTGGCGCTGCCTGCGGCATACGCGTTCTCGCGCTACCGCTTCATGGGCGACAAGCATCTGTTCTTCTGGCTGCTCAGCAACCGCATGGCGCCGCCCGCCGTATTTGCACTGCCGTTCTTCCAGTTGTATTCGGCCATCGGGCTGTTCGACACCCACATCGCGGTGGCGCTCGCACACTGCTTGTTCAACATCCCGCTGGCGGTCTGGATCCTCGAGGGATTCATGTCCGGCGTGCCGAAGGAACTCGATGAAACCGCTTTCGTCGATGGCTATCCGTTCTGGCGTTTCTTCATCCGAATCTTCATTCCGACGATCGTCGCCGGCATTGGGGTGGCGGCGTTTTTCTGCTTCATGTTCTCCTGGGTCGAGCTGTTGCTGGCCAAGACGCTGACCGCGGTCGTCGCCAAGCCGATTGCAGCGGTGATGACGCGGACCGCGAGCACCTCCGGATACGAGTTGGGCCTGCTGGCCGCGGCGGGAGCGTTGACGATCGTCCCCGGCGCATTCGTCATCTATTTCGTGCGCAACTACATCGCCAAGGGCTTCGCCCTCGGGCGCGTTTGACGGAGGCGGCGATGAATTCCGACGGGCTCGGCTGGATGGCATGGACCTGGCAGACCGGCATATTTTTCGGCTTCATTGCGGCAATGCTGATCATCATGACGATCTGGGAGCTGCGCGCCCCCGGGGGCAACCCGCGCCGCGGTGTGCTGGGCATCGACACGACGCGCGGTGATCGACTGTTCGTCTCGCTGCTGGCGGCGGCGTTCCTGCACCTGCTGTGGCTGGCTTTCATCGGCGTGTCGCTATGGGTTGCGCCGCTGTTGTCGGTGGTCCTTGCCGTCCTGATATTTCGTTATGTGTGACAGCCGCCGCCGGCCAGGCTGGCCAGCGCGATTTCCCAGGTCATCCGCGTCCTGCCGGCGGCATCGACAATGCCGAGCGACAAGCGCGTCGACGGCCGTTGCCAGTCGATGTCGATAAAGCCGAAATTGGCCTCGGGCAGCACCTCGCTTGCGCGATTCGCATTGGGCGTCGGGACCGGCCATTCCTCCGTGAGACCGCCGGAGGTCAGGTCCCACAGCGTGTACGGCACATTGACGTCCAGCTTCGATAGCTCGGCGTAATGGATGTCGCCGCTCAGGAACACGACGCCATTCGCGTTCTTGCCGCGGATCAGGTCGATGAGCCGCTGGTGATCCCGCGGGAAATTGACCCATGCCTCCCAGCCCGTGAAATCGGCGAGCACCTGCAGGCTGGACCCAATCAGGCGCAAATCGGCGGGCACCTCTAGCTGTCGCTCGAGCCAATGCCACTGCGCTTCGCCGAGCATCGTGGCCTGCCGGGCGGGATTGCGCGCATAGGGCCCCGGCACCCGCCAGGTCGAGCATCAGGAGTGGCGTGCGGTTGTAGCGCAGGTCCGGCAGGATCACCTGCACGCGCTCGCCCGGCGGGCCGAAGACATAGGACGCGTAAACGCCATTGCGGTCCCGACGCGGCGATCCGGCGGGCTCGTCCCAGAATTCGAGGAAAAGCCGCCGCGTCTCGTCCTTCATCGGGTAGTCGCCGCCCGCGTCGTTCTCGCCGAAATCGTGGTCGTCCCAGATCGCGACGACCGGAGTGGTTGCGCGCAATCGAACAAAGCCGGACTGCGCGGCGAATTGCGCGTACTTCGCGCGCAGCACCGCCATGTCGCGTGTGTCTCCGTAGATGTTGTCGCCGAGGAACATGAACAGGTCGCATTGCCGCGCGAGTATCGCGTCCCAGATCGGCTGGGACTTCCCCTCATTCGTGCAAGACCCGAATCCGATGCGCGTCAGCGTGCGCCCGAGCGCCGGATGCGGATCCGACGAGGGCGGGCCGGTGTCGACGCCGGGGGCCGCGGCAGTCAATGCGCGGCCTGACGCGCCGCCCAAAGCCGCCGCACCGGCGATGGCAATCGATTGGCGGAGCAACATTCGCCGTGCGGGATCGTGGTCCATCATCTTCGTGCCGCTCCGGCGGGATTCCTCGGCATCGGCCTCAAATACCCTGTCACCAGCGCAATCCCCAACAGGATCACCACCATCCCGGTGATCTGTATCCACGAGAGTGCCTCATCGAGCACGAGCCAACCGATCAGCGCCGCCACGGCCGGGCAGACATAGCCGTAGGAACCGACCACGATCGGGCGCGCGTGAACCGTGAGCCAGGCATAGGCGGAGTAGGCCAGGCAGGAGCTCATCAGCGTCAGCCACAGGATGGCGGCGACTGCGCGGGGCGTCCATTGAAACTCGAACGACTCGCCGGCGACAGCGCCTGCCACGAGCAGGCCGATACCGCCCGTCAGCATCTGCACTGCCGTGAACATCAACGGCGTGTTGGCCGCGCCGGCATTGCGATAGTAGATCGTGCCAAGCGACCAGCTCAGGCAGCCGAGCAGGATCAACAGCTGCCAGCCGAGCCCGGCAAGGAGAAATCCGCCCCTCGGCGCGAGCACCAGCAGCACGCCGATGAGCCCCACGAGCAGCCCGAGACGCGCCGCTCCCGAAAGCTGGCTACGACGATGGCCGAAGGTCCCGAGCCAGGCGATCCAGAGCGCTGGAGTCGCATTCAGCAGCGCGGCCGTGTTGGATTGGACGAACTGCATCGCGATCATGTGGCAGGCATTGCTGAAGAGCACCGACAGGAAACTCATCGCGAGCACATGCCACAATTCGATGCGCGTGAACACCGGCGGGCCGGAACGCCACCAGGCAAAGGCCAACAACAACAGCCCCGCGGCGGTGAAGCGCAGGCCCGCGGCAACCAGCGGCGGCTCGTCGGTCACCAGGATCTTGGCTGCGAGGAAGCTCGATCCCCAGACGAGGTAGATGATCGCAAGCGCGATCGCGAGCCTGGACCGGGGTGCCTGGGTTTCGCTCATTTACCGCCACGCGGGCGGATCAGGTGCGCGCCCCGCGCGTCGCCACCCGGTGCATCCACCAGCCAAACACAGCGAGTGTCGCGATGCCGGCCCATTGCCCGGGCCGCATCGAGGCCGCAACCGCCAGCACGTTGGCATCGCCGCTCACAACGATCGGGATGGCGATCAGCACGCCGACGATCGCCTCGCCGGCGATCAGGCCTGCCGAAAACAACAGCCCGTTCTGTTTCAGCAATTCAGGATCCGCATCTGGACTCCGGCGCCTGTGCCACCGCGTGGCGAGTTCCGCGATCAGTCCGCCGACGAA
>JANPCY010000440.1:0-3143 GCA_031431175.1 Steroidobacteraceae bacterium
GTGCGGCCTGAAAGACACACGCCTGACTCGATCCGCACCATGCGTATCGAACTCGCTATGCTGCTGGTTCGGAAACTGCCCATCTGTCCTTGCTGTCGGCGCGTCATGCAACCCATTAACTTAATGACACAGTAAGACTAGCAGGCTGTTGAAAAGCGCTTTGAAATAGCCGTTTGATCATGAACTTCAAAAGTAACCTCGTGAGCTTTCAAGCACTTGTGAATGTACGTCTTCCGAAATCAGCCCGGTAAAATCGAATTTCAACAGCCTGCTAGACGTTCGAATCCGGGAACGAAGCCTTGCGCCGATTGACGTAATCGAGCAGCGCTTCGTCGACTGCCGGGTCGAGCGCCGGCGCGACGTATTCGGCCAGTTGCTTCTTCCACAGCTCATTCGCGCGCCTGGCCATGTCCCTGCCGCCTTCTGCTTCCCATTGCTCGAAGCTGTTGTTGTCGGCCAGCGGGGACCGATAGAAAGCCGTCTCGAAATTTGCCAGCGTGTGCGCACAACCCAGGAAGTGCTTGCCGGGCCCGACCTCGCGGATGGCGTCCATGGCCTGCCCGTTTTCCGACAGGTCCACGCCTTCGAGCAGGGTATGCATCATCCCTGCCTGGTCCACATCCATGACAAATTTTTCGTAACCCATCGCGAGCCCGCCCTCAAGCCAGCCGGCAACGTGCAGCACAAAGTTCACGCCGCCCAGGCAGGTGGGCAGCAGCGTCTGCGCTGACTCGAAAGCGGCCTGGGCATCGGGGATTTTCGACGCGCACAGGCTGCCGCCGGACCGGAACGGAACGCCCAGCCGCCGCGCCAGGCTCGCCATGATGTAGAGCACCAATGCGGGCTCCGGCGTACCGAATGTCGGCGCACCGGATTGCATCGACAACGACGACGCAAAGCTGCCGAGCACCATCGGCGCGCCCGGATTCAACAGTTGAATGAACGCCATGCCGGCGAGTGCCTCGGCGAGCGTCTGCGTCGCCGTGCCGGCGACGGTGACTGGCGACATGGCGCCCGCCAGGATGAATGGCGTCACGATGCAGGCCTGGTTCGCGCGCGTGTACACTTTCAGCGCGCCCAGCATCGTCGCGTCATAGGTCATCGGTGAATTGACGTTGATCAGGCTGACGATCACGGTGTTCGGCCGGCCGGTGGCGGAATCAGTGAATCCGTCGCCGAAAAGGAGCTTCGCCATCTCGACTGTATCCTGGGCGCGCTCAGGGTGCGTTACGGAACCCATGAACGCCTTGTCGCTGTACTTCATATGGCTGTACACCATGTCGAAGTGGCGCTTGTTGACCGGCAGGTCCACCGGCTCACAGATTGTTCCGCCGGAGTGGTGCAGCGACTTTGACAGGTAGGCGAGCTTGACGAAGTTGCGGAAATCTTCGATGCGCGCGTAGCGCCGCCCCTCATCAAGATTGTAGATGAATGGCGAGCCATAGGCTGGCGCGAACACGGTGTTCCTGCCGCCAATCAACACATTGCGCGCCGGGTTACGCGCGTGCTGGATGAATTCGCGCGGCGCAGTCGCCTGGATCAGCTGGCGGCACATGCCCCGCGGCATGCGTACCCTCTCGCCTCGTACGTCGGCGCCCGCGGTCTTCCAGATCGACAATGCTTCCGGGTCTTCGCGAAATTCGATGCCGATTTCCTCGAGTATCGTATCGGCATTGTTTTCGATCAGGGTCAGCCCCTCTTCGCCAAGCACCTCATAGACGGGAATCTTGCGGGTGATGTACGGAATCGACAGGCCGGCATGTGCGGCGCGTGCAACACGCTTGGCATCACGGGCGTTGGGTCGCCGGCCTCCGGTAGGCACGGCCTGCTTTTCATTCATTGTCCCTCTCCTGCCGCTGCCGGGCTCGGCGCATACTGTTCAGTATGGTGATTGGGTATGCAGTGCAGTGATCAATTTGCGGCATTGGCTTGCTCTTGTGCGCCATGAATTCATGCCGCGGGGGTGCCTGACGTGACCGACGCAAAATCCGTGGGCGCGCTGCCCCGTAATCGGCGCCTGCTTTCGATCGGGCTGGCCCTGGTGCTGGCCGGCGCCCTGCTCGCGCACTTGGTACAGACCGCCGGTGGTATCCGCGTCATGGATGTCCGCTTCATGGGCTCCGACGGATCGCCGATGAGCGCGTTGCTCTATGTTCCTCCGGACGCAACCGCCAGCACCCCCGCCCCCGGAATTCTCGCGGTGCACGGGTATATCAACTCACGGGAGACTCAAAGCGGCTTTGCGATCGAGTTCGCCAGGCGCGGCTATGTCGTGCTCGCCCTGGATCAACGAGGCCACGGCTACAGTGCACCGCCGGCTTTTGCCAGCGGCTTCGGCGGGCCGGATGGCCTCGCTTATCTGCGCAGTCTCGCCATGGTCGACAGGAACAATATCGGCCTCGAGGGGCACAGCATGGGTGGATGGACCGTGCTCGCCGCCGCGGCCGTCTTTCCGGAAGATTACAAGTCGACGGTGCTGGAAGGCTCCAGCACAGGTGCTCCATTTGCCGCGGAGGGCACGCCGACATTCCCGCGCAATGTCGCGATCGTCTTCAGCCAGTACGACGAATTTTCGCAGCTGATGTGGGGCGTGCGCTCAGCAGGCGAGATCGCGAAGAGCCCGAAGCTGTGGAGCCTCTTCGGCGTGAACGCGCCGGTTGAGCCGGCGGAAGTCTATGGTTCAGCCGGGAATGGCACAGCCCGCGTCTTGTATGCGCCCGCCGTCACGCATGCGATGGATCATCTTTCGCCCGAGGCGATCGGCTACAGCATCGGGTGGTTTCAGCGGACGCTCACCGGCGGAAAGCCCCTGTCCGTAGACAATCAGATCTGGATCTGGAAAGAGATCGGCACGCTGGTCGCGTTCATCGGCTGCATCGCGCTCCTGCTCGGGACCTTCGACCGGCTGCTGTTGCTACCCTGGTTCGCGCCGCTGGCTGTACAACCCGTGATGGCAGGCCCGCACCGCGATGGCCGCTGGTGGATCTCGCTGCTCGCAGGTGCCGCGCTGCCGGCGGTGACGCTGCTGCCATTCTTCCAGCTTGCCGAGGCGCTCACACCGGCTGTAAGGCTGTTTCCCCAGAGCCTGACGAATCAGATCGCCGTCTGGGCCCTGCTGAACAGCCTGATCGTGTTCGGCCTGC